>JBECKT010000063.1:0-5722 GCA_040235405.1 Alcanivoracaceae bacterium | reverse complement strand
TTTGCTGGCCGGGGGGCCGGGGCGCGCCCGCTCCTACAGGTTAGGCGGAAAATGTTTAATTATGTTTGTGCAGTTCTTCGTTCAGCTGCACCGCACTCTTGTTGGTCAGGCACTCGACCCGGCCGCTCTGCGAGTTGCGACGGAACAGCAGGTCGCTCTTGCCAGCCAGATCACGGGCCTTTACTGCCTGCACGCTGTTGCCTTGATCATCGAGCAGCTCGACCTTGGTGCCGGCAGTAATATACAGGCCGGACTCAATGGTGCAGCGATCGCCGAGCGGAATCCCGGTACCGGAGTTGGCGCCCAGCAGGCAGCCTTCGCCCAGCGAAATAACGATGTTGCCACCACCGGACAGGGTCCCCATGGTCGAGGCGCCGCCGCCGATATCCGAGCCCTTGCCAACGAACACACCGGCAGAGATACGGCCTTCGATCATGCCCGGGCCTTCGGTGCCGGCGTTAAAGTTGCAGAAACCCTCGTGCATGATGGTGGTACCTTCGCCGATATAGGCGCCCAGACGTACTCGCGCGGTGTCGGCGATACGCACGCCGGCCGGCACCACGTAGTCGCTCATCCTGGGGAATTTGTCCACCGAGGTGACGCTGAGTACCCGGCCATCAAGACGCGCCATCAACTGACGCTCCGGTAGCTCATCGAGATCCACTGCGCCTTCATCGGTCCAGGCCACGTTCGGCAGCAGGCCGAAAATGCCGGTCAGGTTCAGGCCATGCGGTTTGACCAGACGATGCGACAGCAGGTGCAGCTTGAGGTAGGCCTCCGGGGTGGTTTTCGGCGAGTCGTCGGCTTCCAGAATCACCAGCACCACCGGGCGCTGCGATTCCTGCATGGCGATGGCGTAGGATGCTTCGTGTTCGAAACCGGCTTCGCGCCAGTCGCGGGCAATTTTGCCGATCTGCCGATGATTCAGCTCCACCGCCAGATTGCCGCCCTGATAGTCGACTTCGTCGGCGATACTGCTGACCAGCTCGTCATCCGGGTTCAGTACCGGGTTCGGATAGAACACTTCCAGCCACTTTTCTTCCCGGTTCCGGGTACCGCAGCCAAGGGCGAGGGCGAAATACTTGCTCATCTGTTGCTCCTGAATCTGAAAATCTTGCGTACATTTGCAGGAGCGGCCGACCGGCCGCGAAAAGCTTTCGCCGTCGGTCGACGGCTCCTGCGCAAGTCCGTGCTCGTAGGAGCGGCCGACCGGCCGCGATCATCATCGTGCCGTACATCGTTCGCGGTCGGTCGACCGCTCCTACAGCAGGGTTTCCCAGCGGGCCGGGTCAAAACCGAGCTCAAGGATACCATCCCCCTCGATGATTGGCCGCTTGATCAGTGAGGGATTGTTCAGCGCCGCCTGCACCGCAGTGCCGGCGGTCATGCTGTCGCGTTCGGCCTGCGGCAACTTCTTCCAGCTGGTGCCGCGGCGGTTGATGACAGTTTCCCAGCCGAACGCCTTGATCCAGCGTTTCAGGTCTTTTTCGCTGGCGCCGGCCTTTTTGTAATCGTGAAACTGCCAGTCGATCTGCTGCTGGTCGAGCCAGGTAAAGGCCTTTTTCATGGTGTCGCAGGCCTTGATGCCGTAGATGGTGATAGTCATAGCGTGTCCCTCGGTTACAGGGTGCCGACAAATTCGCGGATGCGCTTTGCCCCTTCAGTGCATTCCTGAAGCGTTGCCACCAGTGCCATACGCACGTGACCGGCACCGGGGTTGCGGCCATCGACTTCGCGGGACAGGTAGCGGCCCGGCAGCACGGTGACGTTCTGCTGGCGTTTCAGTTCGCGGGCAAAGGTTTCATCGCTGATGCCGGTTTTCGGCCACAGGTAGAATCCGGCGTCCGGGCGTGCCACGTTCATGGCGCCACCGAGAATCTCCAGCACCGCAGCAAATTTCTGCTGGTACAGCACGCGGTTGTCAGCGGCGTGCTGGTCATCATTCCAGGCGGCAATGCTGGCCAGCTGGTGATGCATCGGCATGGCGCAGCCGTGGTAGGTGCGGTAACGGAGAAACCCGGCAAGTACGCTGGCGTCGCCGGCAACAAAGCCGGAACGCATGCCGGGCAGGTTCGAGCGTTTCGACAGTGAGTGAAACACCACGCAGCGCCGGTAGTCATCGCGGCCGGCAGCCTGGCAGGCTTCGAGCAGGCCCGGTGGTGGCGCGCCGTGGTAAATATCGGCGTAGCACTCGTCCGAGGCGATGATGAAGTCGTAGCGATCAGCCAGATCGAGCAGCGAGCGCATCTGCGGGATGCTCATCACTGCGCCGGTCGGATTGCCCGGTGAGCAGATATACAGCAGCTGGCAGCGTTGCCAGACTGGCTCCGGCACCGCCGCAAAATCCGGCTGTAACCCGCTGGCAGAAGTGCAGGGCAGGTACACCGGCTCGCCACCAGCCAGTAGCGCCGCACCTTCATAAATCTGATAGAACGGATTGGGCATCAGCACCAGCGGTTGCTGGCTGCGATCCAGTACGGTCTGAGCGAAAGCAAACAGGGCTTCGCGAGTGCCGTTTACCGGCAGTATCTGTTTCTCCGCATCAATTTTTTTCAGGCCGTAACGGCGTTGCAGCCAGCCGGCAATGGCGTGGCGCAGCTCGGGGATGCCCAGTGTTGACGGATATTTCGCCAGCAGGTCGGTGTTGTCGCGGGTGATCTGCTGGATAAAGGCCGGGGCCGGGTGTTGCGGCTCGCCGATCGACAGGGCGATATGCGGTTTTGCCGCAGGCTCGACGCCGCTGAACAGCTTGGCCAGTTTTTCGAACGGATAGGGATGAAGCAGGTTCAGATCAGGATTCATGCGGCGCCGGATTCCTTCGGGTCGTCCAGTTCGTCTTTGATATGTTGCTGCAGGCGCTGACACAGTTCCGGATCGGCAATCGGCTTGCCGCTGCGGTCGGTGACAAAGAAAACGTCTTCAGCCCGCTCGCCCAATGTGGCGATGCGGGCGTTCTGCACCAGCAGATTGAACTCGGCAAAAATGCGGCCAATCCGGGCCAGCAGGCCGGGGCGGTCCAGCGTCTGGATATCGACAGCAGTGCGGTCATTGATGATGTCGTTGCTGATCACCACCTGGGTCGGCACATTGAAGTGCCGGTTGCGGCGCGGCATGCGGCGCTGGAGAACATCCGGGTAGCGCGACGGGTCGGCCAGAGTGTCGGTCAGACCGCTGCGAATCGCATCAATACGTGGCCAGTCTTCACCAATTGGTGTGCCCTGTTCATCCAGAACGATATAGGTGTCGAGGGTAAAGCCGTCCGCCGAGGTGATGATGCGGGCATCGACAATGGTCAGGCCGAGCTGGTCCAGCGCGCTTACCGTGGTGGCGAACAGGTTTTCGGTATCCGGTGTGTAGATAAAGATCTGGGTGCCACCTTCAAACTGCACGCCGCTGGATTCGCGGATCAGCACCAGCGGCGCGTCGGGATCAGCCCGGTTGATGATGGCTTCAGTGTGCCAGGCGATATCGGCGGCATTCTCGCGCAGAAAATATTCGTCACCGATGCCGGCCCACAGCTGCTCGATGGCACTGCGATCAATCTGCCGTTGCTCCAGCAGTTTCAGTGCGGTGTCGCGGGTTTCATCGATCCAGTCGTGCTTGTCGATCGGGTTGTTCAGGCCGCGGCGCAGGGCCCGGCGGGTTTCCCGGTACAGCTGGCGTAGCAAGGACGCGCGCCAGGAGTTCCACAGTTTCGGGTTGGTGGCGTTGATGTCGGCCACCGTCAGGGTGTAGAGGTAATCCAGATGCACCAGATCGCCCAGCTTGCGGGCAAATTCATGCACCACATCCGGGTCGGAAATATCCTTGCGCTGGGCGGTAACCGACATCAACAAGTGGTTCTGCACCAGCCAGGCCACCAGCTTGGCATCCCAGCTGGTCAGCCCGTGGCGCTGGCAGAAGGCGATGGCATCGTCGGCGCCGAGGGTCGAGTGATCGCCGCCACGGCCCTTGGCGATATCGTGATACAGCCCGGAGATGTACAGCAACTCCGGTTTCGGCAACCGATAGAACACTTCATGGGCCAGTGGCAATTGCTCGCGGGCGCTGTCGTAACGCATCCGCCGCATATGCTTGATCACCGTCAGGGTGTGGAAGTCGACGGTATAAATATGAAACAGATCGTACTGCATCATGCCGATGATACGACCGAATTCGGGCAGGTACTGGCCCAGTACGCCGTAGCGCTTCATGCGCCGCAGCTGGGTAAACAGCGCATGCGGCGCGCGTAGCAGTTCCATAAACAGGCTGGTGTTACGCGAGTCCTGACGGAACGCTTCATCAATCAGCTTGCGATGCTGGATCATCAGCCGCACGGTGCTGGCGCGAACACCCTTGATCTCCGGGTTCTGGCCGAGCAGAACGAAGGCTTCGATCAGTGCTGATGGATAGCGCTGGAATACGCTGTCGTCGGTGACTTCCAGATAATCGTTGTGAACCTGGAAGCGACGGTTTATGGGCCGCACCTTGACGGTCAGGCCGCGCTGCAGGATCAGCTCGTCAAACAGTTGCAGCAGCAGTTCGTTCATTACCGAGATTGCCAGCGCCACGCGATAATAGCGTTTCATGCACTGTTCAACGCCGAGATTGGCGGTGTTGTCCTCATGACCAAGGCGCGCCGCGACCTGCCGCTGATAGTCAAACAGCATGCGGTTCTCGTTGCGGCCGTTGATCTGGTGCAGCAGCCAGCGCAGCTGCCAGAGATAGTCCTGACACTTGTTCAGGATCGAATGCTCGTCGATGGTTAAAAAGCCGACCTCGACCAGATCATCCAGGCTGTCAGCACCGAAATGCCGCTTTGCTACCCAGGCAATGGTCTGCAAGTCACGCAGGCCGCCCGGCGCATTTTTCAGATCCGGCTCAAGGCTGTATTCGGTGTGGTTGAACTTGGCGTGACGGGCATCCTGTTCTTTCCGCTTGGCCTCGAAAAACTGATCGGACGGCCACATCTGTTGCGGCCCGGTGCGTTCCGCCAGTGTTTCGCGCAGCTGGTCACTGCCGAACAGGGTGCGTGCCTCCATGATATTGGTGGCAATGGTGATGTCGTCGCGGGCCAGCGTCACGCACTCATCAAGGGTGCGCACGCTGTGGCCGATTTCGAGGCCGATATCCCAGAGGAAGGCGATGAATTTTTCCAGCTTGTCGCAGGTGGCACGGCAGGGCTTGTCCGCCGACAGGATCATCAGATCGACATCCGAGCTCGGGTGCAGCTCGCCACGGCCGTAACCGCCAACCGCCACCAGCGCACTGTTGCTTTCGCTGTCGAGGCCGAAGAAACGCCAGGCGGCAATCAGTACGCCGTCGACCAGCGCAGCGCGGGCGGCGACAAGTTGTCGGATAGGGGTGGTCGAAAAGGCCTCGTCGAGACGTTTCTGGCCCTGCTGCAGGATCTCCCGCGCGGCTTTGCCGGGATGGCTGGCGGCGCGGAGCAGATCAAGCAACTGGTCTTCGCTGTGCAATGGCGCGAGTGTCACGGTGTTGCCCCCGGTCAGGACAGGTCGGTTTCTTCCTTGCGCAGGGTCAGCACTTCAAAGCCGGTTTCGGTAACGGCGATGGTGTGTTCCCACTGGGCCGACAGCTTGTGGTCCTTGGTCACCGCTGTCCAGCCATCCGGCAGCAGTTTTGTTGCGGCCTTGCCGGCGTTGATCATCGGTTCGATGGTGAACACCATGCCGGCGCACAGCTCCAGCCCGGTGCCCGGCTTGCCGTAATGCAGCACCTG
>JBECKT010000043.1:0-26176 GCA_040235405.1 Alcanivoracaceae bacterium | reverse complement strand
CACTTCTACTGGCCTGACATCGACGTCGATCTGACGGCCGACATCATCGAGCACCCGGAACGCTACCCGAACATTTCCGCCGGCTGATCACCCGGTTACTCTCGCGCCTGTCGTAGGAGCGGCCGATCGGCCGCGATTTTCCCGGGCGGATCGCGGTCGATCGACCGCTCCGGGTTATTCAGAGCTTCCCTGGCTCACCGGGCAGACGGTTCTTGCTGTGGCGGTGCGGGCAGGTGACGACGACGGGGGTGGTCATACGGGCTCTCCGTTGGCATGGTCCCAAAATGGGGATAAAACCCTGCGGCTCAAGGGCATGCATTGATGCAAGGCAACGGTTGGGCGGGAAAGATCTGGACGGCGGCAGGAAAATGCTTACTTTGGATGCTATATCCATAAGGCAGATAACGTTTTATGACGGATCCCTACAGCCAGCAGGCGGAACGTTTTTTCGCCCAGTACCAGTCGGTGCGCTTTGCTGATGTGCACCGCAGTTGGCTCGGGCATCTACCGGCACAACCCGGATTCGTCATGGATGTCGGAGCAGGCAGTGGCCGCGATGCGGCGGCGCTTGCCGACAGGGGCTGGGATGTCCTTGCGGTGGAACCCTCGGCGGGTCTGCGTCGCCTGGGCGAGCAGGCTACTGCCGGCAAGAATGTGCAGTGGCTGGATGATGCTCTTCCGGGGCTTGGTAGTGCCCGTGCTTTAGGTTACCGATTCAATCTGATTCTTTTATCTGCCGTCTGGATGCATCTGAAGCCAGCGGATCGTGAGCGAACATTTCGTATCCTTACCGAACTTCTGGCTCCCGGCGGCACGCTGGTGATCACGCTCCGGCACGGGCCGGATGATCTGAATCGAAACTTTCATGCCGTGAGCAGGCAGGAGCTTGAGGTTCTGGCGCGCAATCGGGCGCTGCTCACAATTGATGCAATGTCCGAGTCAGATGTGTTCAGTCGGCCGGATGTGAGCTGGGAAACGGTGGTGTTGCGGTTGCCTGATGATGGAACCGGTGCGCTGCCGTTGCTGCGCCATATCATTGTCAACGATGACAAAGCTTCAACCTACAAACTGGCTTTGTTGCGTGCGCTTACCCGTATTGCGGATACGTTGCCCGGCATGGTGATTCGGCGAGACGATCTCTGGGTAGACATACCCCTCGGCGTGGTCGGCCTGTATTGGATCAGGCTATATCAGCCACTGATTCTAAAGCACAAGCTGCGACAGTCCCCGGGCAGTCGCGGTTACGATTTTGCCAAGGATGATTTTTACCGACTTGCAGATATTTCTCCCTTTGACTTGAGAGTCGGGCAAACTCTCACTGGTGATGTCGCCGCCAGTGTTTCCGGTGCCATAAAGGACGCGGTTGCAACGATTACCCGTATGCCGGTGCGCTATACCACTTGGCCCGGCACCAATCGAAGTGTGTTCGAGAGTCAGCCCGCCCGCCCACGCAGAGTGCCGGAAGTATTTCGCCTTGATGCTGAAACCTTATCCGGCTTTGGTGTGTTTCGTGTGCCAGCGCTGCTGTGGGATTGCCTCAGTCGCTTCGCTTGCTGGTTAGAGCCTGCCATCGTCAACGAGTGGGAAAACCTTATGCCCCGTTTTGATGGGGTGCGTTACGACACTTCCATTTATCGAGCCGCTCTCGCCTGGCAGGAGGGCAAGCGCGACACACGGGCAGTGCGTGGTCTGGTCGACGCGCTGGTGCAACAGGGGCACGACGTACATTGCGTCTGGAGTGATCGCAGTCTGCGGCATCGACACTATCAGGTGGATCACTGTTTCCCGTGGGCCCGCTGGAGCAATAACGATCTATGGAACCTGATGCCCGCCACTCTGCAGGTCAACGCAGCCAAGGCGGAGAAGTTGCCGGCGGCGCCACTGATGCAGGCTGCCCGCCCTCGCATTATCGGCTGGTGGGAGGATGCCTATCTGGTTCCGGCTTATCAGGACCAGTTCTTTGCCGAGGCTGAGGCTGCCCTGCCGCTGGTGCGGCAGCACCATTCGCTGGATGCGGTATTCGAGGGCATGCAGCAGCAGCGACTGCGGTTAAAGATGAACCAGCAGCTGGCCGAGTGGCTGGGTTGACCCCGCTGGTCTGACAACTCAGTGGCCAGCCGATACATCCCTTCCCCAACCCGCTACAATGCCGCCCCTTCTGTGCCGGACTCCGGCGCGTAACTGATCTGCCGGATGTGCCTGAGTCATGATTTCCACCGCTAATATCACCATGCAGTTTGGCCCCAAGCCGCTGTTCGAGAACGTTTCTGTCAAATTCGGCAAGGGCAACCGCTATGGTCTGATCGGTGCCAATGGCTGTGGCAAGTCCACCTTTATGAAAATTCTCGGCGGTGATCTGGTGCCGTCCAATGGCCAGGTGATGCTGGAGCCGGATACCCGTCTCGGCAAGCTGCGTCAGGATCAGTTTGCCTACGAAAAAGACAGCGTCATCGATGCCGTGATTATGGGCCATGCCGAGCTGGCCCGGGTCAAGGCCGAGCGTGAGCGCATTTACTCGCTGCCGGAAATGAGTGAAGAAGACGGCATGGCCGTGGCTGATCTGGAGATGGAATTTGCCGAGATGGACGGCTACACCGCCGAGTCCCGTGCCGGTGATCTGTTGCTCGGCCTGGGTATTCCGGTAGAGCAGCATGCTGGTCCGATGAGCGCCATTGCGCCGGGCTGGAAGTTGCGGGTGTTGCTGGCGCAGGCATTGTTTGCCGACCCGGACGTGCTGCTGCTGGACGAGCCGACCAACCACCTGGATATCAACACCATCCGCTGGCTGGAAGATATTCTCAAGGCGCGTAACAGCACCATGATTATCATTTCCCACGACCGTCACTTCCTGAACAGTGTCTGCACCCACATGGCGGATCTGGATTACGGTGAGCTGCGGCTGTTTCCGGGTAACTATGATGAGTACATGACGGCGGCAACCCAGGCGCGCGAGCGTCTGCTGTCCGATAACGCCAAGAAGAAAGCACAGATTGCCGAGCTGCAAACTTTTGTCAGCCGCTTCTCGGCCAACGCCTCGAAAGCCAAGCAGGCCACCTCACGCGCGCGTCAGATCGACAAGATCGAGCTGGCCGAAGTGAAGCCATCCAGCCGGGTCAGCCCGTATATCAAGTTCGAGCAGTACAAGAAGCTGCACCGTCAGGCGGTGACACTGGATCGCGTCAGCCATGGTTACGGTGACGAGACATTGTTCAGCAATGTCTCGATGCAGATTGAAGCGGGCGAAAGGGTGGCCATTATCGGCCCGAACGGTATCGGTAAAACCACGCTGCTGCGTTTGCTGGCCGGTGATCTGCAACCGAAAAGCGGTGACATCAAGTGGGCCGAAGCGGCCGAGCTGGGTTACTTTGCCCAGGATCACAGCGCCGATTTTGAAGGCAACGAGAACCTGTTCGACTGGATGGCGCGCTGGACCAAGGGCGGCGAGCAGGTAGTGCGTGCGGCGCTGGGCCGGATGCTGTTTGGTGGCGACGACATCGGCAAAACCGTCAAGGTGCTGTCCGGTGGTGAGCAGGCACGCATGCTGTTCGGCAAACTCACCCTGATTAACGCTAACGTGTTGCTGCTGGATGAGCCGACCAACCACCTGGATATGGAATCCATCGAAGCGCTGAATCTGGCGCTGGAGCATTATCCGGGCACGCTGATCTTTGTTTCCCACGATCGTCAGTTCGTGTCGTCACTGGCGACCCGGATTATCGAGCTGAGCGCCAGCGGCGTCACCGATTATCACGGCACCTACGAGGATTACCTGCGCTCCATCGGCGGCTCCTACAACGTAATGCGCGGCGCGGGGATGAGGTTTTCCAGCGTTGCGATATTGTCTTCCAGCCGTTGCATCGGCTTGCCCATATCATTGGCGACCCAGCCGGCCAGCTCCAGGCCATCGCGCTGAATCGCTTCCACGGTCAGCAGGGCATGGTTGATGCAGCCGAGTTTCATGCCGACCACCAGAATGACCGGCCACTTCATGATCTGCGGCAATCGTGACAGCGGCTCGCGACCATTTAGCGGCACGCGCCAGCCGCCGGCGCCTTCCACCAGAATCAGATCCGCCTTGTGGCTCATCAGGGTGCCACGCAGATAGCCGGCCAGTCGCTCGGCACTGAGGGCGCGCTGTTCATCCTGTGCGGCAATATGCGGAGCAATCGCCGCCTTCAATGCCACCGGGTTGACCTGGTCGTAGCCGAGCTTCACGGACGAGGCGGCCATCAACGCCAGCGCATCTTCGTTCTGTGGGCCATCCGCGGTGTCTTCGCAACCGGCGGCAATCGGCTTCAGGCCATAGCAGCTCAGGCCTTCGCTTGCTGCACGCTCCAGCAACCGGCAACTGACCCAGGTTTTTCCTGCTTCGGTGTCGGTGCCGGTGACAAAAAAAGTGCCTTTCATAATTCGTATTCTCTGCGCCTGCATTTTGTGCAATGTAGGAGCGGCCGACCGGCCGCGAAGCCTTTCGCCGTCGATCGACGGCTCCTACGGTTGGAAATTCCCTTGCAGGAGCGGCCGACCGGCGGCGATTTTCTGAGGAGGATCGCGGCCGGTCGGCCGCTCCTACAGGTCGTCGTCATCCTGCGGGCGCATGCGTGCCAGTCGCGCTTCTTCTTCAAGCCGCGCATCTTCAATTTCGCGCAGCACGCTGACCAGATCGGCTTCATGCAGATCTTCTTCGGCTTCGCCGGTCAGCACGGTGGCGGAGGTCAGCTCGCCGGCTTCATACAGGTTCCAGATTTCCAGGCCGTAGCGGGTGCTCTTCAGCTCCGGGGCGAACTGGCCGAAGAAATCCGCCAGATTCTGTACGTCGCGTCTCAGCATCATTTCTGCATGCGGATTGCTGGCGGCGTTGATCGCCTGCGGCAGGTCGATAATCACCGGGCCGTACGGGTCCATCAGGATGTTGTACTCGGACAAGTCGCCATGAATGATGCCGGCGCACAGCATGCGCACCACTTCCTGAATCAGTTCATGATGCATCTCGACTGCTTCTTCCGCAGAAAAGACCAGTTCGCACAGACGCGGGGCGGCGTTGCCCTCGTCGTCGGTGACCAGCTCCATCAGCAGCACATCATCAAAGCAGCCATAGGGTTTCGGTACGCGCACACCGGCGGCGTCGAGCTTGTAAAGTGCATCGACTTCGGCGTTCTGCCAGCCTTCCTCGGTGACGCGCTTGCCGAACTTTGAGCCACGGGCCATGGCGCGGGCATCGCGGGTGTTGCGGGTCTTGCGGCCTTCCAGATACACCGCTGCCTGCTTGAAGCTGCGCTGGGCGGCATCCTTGTACATCTTTGCGGCACGGATTTCGTCGCCGCAACGCACCAGATAGACGGTCGCTTCCTTGCCGCTTTTCAGCTGCACCAGCACTTCGTCGATCAGGCCTTCTTCCTGCAGTGGCAGCAGGCGTTTAGGCGTTTTCACAGACAAGCTCCTCCTGTCAGCCGGGTGTCAGATACTCGAGGGGCACTGCGGTGGAATCTATCACTTTGCGCATGACAAAGCTGGAATGCACGCCACTGACGCCTTCAATCCGGGTGATCTTGCCAAGCAGGAACTGCTGGTAGGCATCCATGTCCGGCACCACCACCTTGAGCTGGTAGTCGGCATCCTGACCGGTGACCAGATAGCAATACTGCACTTCCGGAAAGCCGCGCACTGTACGCTCAAAGTTCTCGAAACGCTCGGGGGTGTGTCGATCCATGCTGATTTGCAGGATCACGGTGAGGTCCAGCCCCAGTGCTTTCTGGTTCAGCAGGGTGGTGCGACCGCTGATGATGCCGGCTTCTTCCAGTGCCTTGACCCGGCGCGAGCAGGGTGACGGCGACAGGCCGACCCGCTCGGCCAGCTCCTGATTGGTCAGGCCGCCGTCGGCCTGCAGGGCGGCGAGGATCTGCCGGTCGTATCGGTCCAGTTTGTGCGGGGTTTTGGCCATGTCAGCAATAAAATGTCTCAAATTATGCTTAATGCGCAATATACATCCGTATGGAGCGCCAAATAATTGATATTTGCAAGCACATTGCGCCGACTATTAGCCAGAATGTGTCCTGTCGCCGCCGGAGTATCACAAGTAAGCCGGCGGTTCGGCCTGTCAGGTGCTCACAAGGGATCTGGCCAGCCGCAAACCTGATTCAGGAGACCGACATGGCGTTCGATCATCGCAAGTACCGCCCCTATGCCCCGGTTGCCAAACGCGACCGCCGCTGGCCGGATCAGGTTATCAGCCGCACCCCGGACTGGTGTGCGGTGGACCTGCGTGATGGCAACCAGGCGCTGGTCAAGCCGATGTCGGTGGCGCAGAAGAAGAAGCTGTTCCAATTGCTGGTGGATATCGGCTTCAAGGAAATTGAGGTCGGTTTCCCGGCGGCCAGCCAGACCGATTTTGATTTTGTTCGTGCCCTGATCGAAGAAAACCGCATTCCCGACGGCGTTACCGTGCAGGTGCTGACCCAGGCCCGGGAGGATCTGATTGCCCGCAGCTTCGAGAGCCTGAAGGGTGCGCAGAGTGCGGTGATGCATGTCTACAACTCAACCTCGACGGTGCAGCGTGAGCAGGTGTTCGGGCTGGATCGTGACGGCATCAAGCAGATTGCCATTCGCGGCGCCGAGTGGGTCAAGCACTATGCGGCGCAGTACCCGGATACCGACTGGACCTTCCAGTATTCGCCGGAATCTTTCACCGGCACCGAAATTGATTACGCCGTGGAAGTGATTGATGCGGTGAATCATGTCTGGCAGCCGCAGGCGGGCCAGAAGGTGGTGATCAATCTGCCGGCAACGGTGGAGATGAGCACGCCGAATGTGTTTGCCGATATGGTCGAGACGGTAATCGATACCATGCAGCAGCGCCAGCATGTGCGTATCAGTTTGCATACTCATAACGACCGTGGCTGTGCGGTGGCGGCTGCCGAGCTTGGTGTGATGGCTGGTGCGGATCGGATTGAAGGCACCTTGCTGGGCAATGGTGAGCGCACCGGCAATATGGATCTGATTACCATGGCGATGAATCTGTACTCGCAGGGCATTGATCCGCAGCTGGACTTCTCGCGCATGAAAGAGATCGTCGAAGTGGTACAGGAAGTCACCGATATTCGCATGCATCCGCGCCATCCCTATGCCGGCGAATTTGTCTATGCGGCGTTTTCCGGCAGCCATCAGGATGCGATTCGCAAATGCCTGGCCCGTTATAGCGAAGGCGATATCTGGGAGGTGGCGTATTTGCCGATTGATCCCGCTGATGTTGGCCGTCGTTACGAGGAAGTGGTGCGGATCAACTCGCAGTCCGGCAAGGGCGGTGTGGTGCATGTGCTGGAGCGAGACTACGGCATCACTTTGCCGCGCTGGCTGCAGGTGGAATTTTCAAAAATTGTTCAGCGCGAAGCGGAAGCGGATGGCGGCGAGATCAACGGCGCTCGCATTCATCAGCTGTTTAACCAGCACTATCTGAGTATTCGTGACGGCTGGAAGCTGCAGGGCTATGACTTGCACCGCAGCGGTGATGTGGTCGCGGCCAGCTTGTCGGTGGGAGGCCCTGGCCAGCCATCCCGGTCGCTGGTGGCGAAAGGTAATGGCGCGGTGTCGGCGCTGGTCAGCGCGCTGGCGGCGGAGCAGGGTATCAATATTCGGGTGGAGTCGTTTGACGAGTTCTCGCTTGGCGATAACACCGCATCGAATGCACTGGCCTGTGTGCGCATGCAGGTGGACGGGCAGATGGTCAGCGCGGCAGCGCTGGCCGATGACACCACCTCAGCCACGATTCAGGCGGTGCTGAACGCCGTGTCGCGCGTCACCGTCGCGGCGGTAGCGTAAAGATATCCCCCCGGTAGGAGCCGTCGACCGACGGCGAGAATCTTTCGCGGCCGATCGGCCGCTCCTACGGAGGATGGTGCTGTTGTAGGAGCCGTCGACCGACGGCGAAAGCTTTCGCGGCTGATCAGCCGCTCCTACAGGGGGGGTAGTGTTCTTTCGAGATAGTTGAGTATCTGCCGCAGCAATGCCTGTGCGGCCGGGAAATTTTCGCGCTTTACTTTCATGTCGGCTGCGGATTGTATCCAGCTACCTTGCCCCGGTTGATCGTTGCAATCTGCACACAGTGCCGCAACGCCTTCCTCGGTGGTTTCCAGATGGAACTGCAGCCCCAGCACTTTGTTGCCGAGCAGAAACGCCTGATTCTCGCAGGCAGCACTACGACAAAGATGTTCCGCATGGGCGGGAATGGCAAAGGTATCGCCATGCCAGTGAAATACAACCGGATTACCCGAGAATATTTTTGCCAGCGGGTGTGAGCCAACCGGATTGACCGGGAACCAGCCGATTTCGGTTTCCGCATTGCGGCGCACGTCCGCACCCGTAACGTTGGCAATCAACTGGGCACCAAGACAAATGCCCAGCACCGTTTTGCCGCTATCAATGCAGGCCCGAATAAAGGCCTTTTCTGCGCCAAGCCAGGGAAGCTCTGCATCGTCATGCACTCCCATGGGGCCACCCATGATGATCAGCCAGTCGACCTCGCTGACAGACGGCGGCAACTCGCCACAGTAAAGATGGGTGGTGCTGATCTCGTGGCCGCGCTGCAACAGCCAGGGCGTGATCGCGCCGGGATCTTCAAAGGCGACGTGTTGCAGAACCTGAATCCTTGCCATACGTTGCTCCGGGCAATTTACTCCTGTGGGCAGCGATCTTCCGGGCTGACACGAATCAACTGATCTACGATCAGGTGTGGCAACTGCGTGCCTTCCTCCATGCCCGGGCGGATTTCCTCGATGCCGATGACCTCCGCCAGTATCGGTTGCTGCGGCTCAAGCCGGGCCTGCAGGTAGGCGCGCTCCAGCTCCAGTCCGCCGGCACTGCTGGCGACAGGCAGGCTTATGCCGGTGGCGCAGTCAGTAAAGCGCGCCGAGTCAGCAAAATAAACATAAAGCCCGGTGCGGCTGACAGCATCTTCGGACACCGTCGGAATCACGACATCAACGCTTTCCGGCGGGCTTCCGGCAGGCGGTTCGGAGCAGGCGACCAGCGCCACCGCGCCAGCCATCAGCAGGGTAAAGCCCACTGGCGCCAGGGCGTGGGATCTGCGAATACCAGACATAGCTGCCTCCCTTATCGAATGAACCTTTGACGTCCATGACATTGCCCGGTTCCCGCGCAAGTGCAGCATAATACCAGAACCGCTCGTTGCAGGCCGGGAGAAATCAATATGACAGATGCGCGTATTCCGGTATTTCTGCTGACCGGGTTCCTCGGCAGTGGCAAGACCACACTGCTGAATGCGCTGCTGCCGCACTATCCTGACTCGGCACTGGTGATTAACGAGCTGGGCGATATCGGTATTGATGATCAGCTGATTGAAGACCAGTCGGTGCCGCTGACCTTGCTGGCTGGTGGCTGCATCTGCTGCACCGTGCGTGGCAATCTGAACAGCACGTTACGCAACCTGTGGATGTCACGTCGCGCGGGCAGTGTAGCGGCATTCTCCCGCTTGATTGTTGAAACCACCGGGGCGGCGGATCCCTGGGGTTTGATTGAAACCCTGACCCGGGACAGTTTTCTGCGCCGTCATTACCGTTTTGCTGCGGTGCTGACCACGGTCGATGCTTCTCGCGCCGCCGCCGGGCTGCGCCAGTTTCCGGAAGTCATCGAGCAGGTGCTGGTGGCCGATACGCTGTTGATGACCCGGGCGGATCAGGTCGAGGCGCCGGCGTTGGCAGGGTTTCACATGGAGTTGGCTGCGCTGAATCCTGCTGCGCGTATTGACGCTGTGCAACCCGGTCATTTGCCCGGGCAGTTGCTGGATGATACGGCGCAGGCACGATGCCGGGTGACCGGCCTGGCGGCGTTGGCGAAATTCAGCGTTGCCGCTGTGTCGCCGGATAGTGCCCCTGTGCTGAAGCCGGCTGTTGTTTCTCGGCACAGCAATATTCAGTCTGCCAGCCTGCGCTTGCAGGCGCCGCTTGAACGCCGCAATCTGATGCGCGCGCTGGAACAATTGCTTGGCGAGAATGCCCGCTACCTGCTGCGTTTCAAGGGGTTGTTTCAGCTCAAGGATGAGCCGCGGCCGCTACTGGTGCAGGCCGTGGCGCAGGGCATGGATGAGCCGCGCAATTTGCAGGCATGGCCAGACGATGATCATGACAGCCGGATGGTGCTGATTGTCGATCATCCGGATGCTGACTTTCCTGCTAAAGTACTGGCCCGGCTTGAGCGTCTGGTTGTCCGCGCGCAGACTTGATCGTCAGCGAAAACGATTGCATTGATTGGAGAGTAAAAGTGGCAGAGACCCTGTTTGCAAAAATCATTCAGCGCCAGATTCCGGCCGACATTATCTATGAAGATGATCAGGCGCTGGCATTTCGCGATATCAATCCGCAGGCGCCGGTACATTTTCTGGTAATTCCGAAAAAGCCGATTGCCAAGCTCAGCGATGCCGCTGATGAGGATCAGGCGTTACTCGGCTACCTGCTGCTGGTGGCGAACAAGGTGGCGGCGCAGGAAGGGCTCACCGATTTCCGCCTCAACGTCAATAACGGTGCCGGTGCCAGTCAGACGGTTTTCCATCTGCATATTCATGTTCTTGGCGGCCGTCCGTTCAGCTGGCCGCCGGGCTGATCATCCGGGCTGTTGGATCCACGCCGACATCTCGGCAATCGCCGTGTTGGCGGTGGCCAGAGCGCCGGCCTGAATCGGGAACACATGCCACATGTTCTGATACACCGACAGCCGCACCGGCGTGCCGGCGGCGGCCATTTTCTTGTACAGAGCCTCTGAATCTCCCAGCAGAATCTCATCGGTGCCGACGATGATCAGTGTCGGTGGCAGCCTGTCCAGATCCGCTTCAAGTGGCGAAACCAGCGGATGCTGACGCTGTTCGCCAGCGTACAGCGCAGCGGCATGTTCCAGTGTCGGCCAGCTGAGCATGGCCTCATCAGGCTGCTGCGGATCATTGCGTCGACTTTGGCTCAGATCGGCCCAGGGCGACAACAGGATCAGTCCGCCCGGTGGCGGCAGGCCCTGGTCGCGAATCTGCAGCGCGGTGGCCAGCGTTAATCCGCCGCCTGCAGAATCTCCGGCAATGAATACCTGCTCCGGGGCATAGCCATTGTCGAGCAACCACCTGTAGGCCGCCAGGGCGTCATCGCTGGCGGCCGGGAACGGGTGCTCCGGCGCCAGCCGGTAATCGATGGCAAATACTGTTGCGCCGCTTGCGCGGGCCAGATGCGACGTAAGCGCCCGATGGGTGGCCGGGCTGCCGACACAATAGGCGCCACCGTGCAGGTACAGCACCGCGCTGTCCCCGGGCTGGTCGGGGCTGGCGGCTTCGCCGGGCACGCCGCCGAGGCTGAGCGGCAGGATGTGGATGCCGCCTGCGCGCAGGGTGGTGGTGGCCAGTGTCCGCATGCCGGCGCGTAGCAGGCTGGTGGGTACCCGCGGGTGGAACATCGGCTTCATCAGTGCGCGCAGGGTAGAGCGGAAAATGGCGGCCACCAGCTGCTGGCTGCGTTGGTCGGAGGCCGGGATATCGCGGCGTTCTGCAAGCGTCATGAGGGCTCCATTCAGTTCTGGTTCATATTTGTTGTGGCACACTACCCGATATTCGGGTATTCGGTAAGGGAGGCCACGATGGCCGTGGCACGGGCAGGTTTGTACGCGGGGGCGCAGGCATGATGGATCCGCACCGGGTATTCGACCCGGTCTGGCAGCAACTGACCCGATCACGCGGCATGCTGATCATGCTCGCCGTCACCGGCATGCTGTTTACCAGCACGGTATCGGGCTGGCTGTTCTGGCTTGACTATCGCGGTGCCCAGCAGCGTTTTCACCAGCAGGTGGATGACCGTGCCCGCCATCTTCGCAGTGAACTTCGCCAGAGCATGGAATCGCTCTACACCCTTCGTGATGTGATTCGTTATGTTGATTCGCTGCCTGCCATTGTCTTTGACGATGTGGCCCAGGCGGCGCTGCGTCGTAATGCCCATGTACTGGCGCTGGAATGGGTGCCGCGTGTCTCGCATTCCGAACGCCCCCGGATTGAAGCAGAAATGGGCCAGGGTGCGCATCTCGTCCAGCTGGATGATGATGGCCAGCGCCGGCCAGCGCCGATTCGTGATGAATACTATCCGGTTCGTTATGTCGTGCCGATGGCAGGTAATGAGGTCCTGCTTGGCCTGGACCTGACCGGCAGGCCGCGGCGCTTGCAGACACTGGTGATGGCGCGTGATGGCGGCGGGCTGGCCATGTCTGAACCGCTGTCGCTGCTGCAACCGGACCGATATGGCAAGGCGGGTGTGGTAATCGCGTTGCCGGTGTATTCAGGACGTCCCGAGACAACGGAACAACGACGGGCCGCGTTGCGTGGTTTTGTCGTGGCGGTCATTGATGTCGAGCAACTGCTGCTGCGAATTTTTCCCGACGCGAAAGACCAGCGCTGGTTGCGCATCGATGACATTGACGATGAGCAAACCCTGTTGATCGAATTTGGTCGACCTGCCGCACATCATTATCAGGTTCAGTTGTCCCGCTTTGCCGAACGGCAGTGGCAGCTGACCATGTCGCCACCATGGCGCATGCTCAGTGCCAGCATTTCCCTGCTGCCGTTGGCGGCCTTGCTGGTCGGCACCCTGATGGTGGTGATTGTCTGTGGTTATTTATGGCTGCTGCAGCGGCGAGGCGAGGAGGTAGAAATACTGGTGGAAGATCGTACCCGCGAGCTGCGTGATGCCAATCAGCGGCTGGCCTCGCTGAGTGTGACCGATCCTCTGACTGGTTTGGCCAATCGACGGGCGCTGGATGACTATCTGGCCCACGAGTGGCAAAGAGCGGGTCGTGATCACTCGCCACTTACTGTGCTGTTGCTGGACGTTGATCATTTCAAGAAGCTTAACGATACCTGGGGTCATCAGATCGGTGACCAGTGTCTGCGTGAGCTGGCAAAAATCATGACCAGCTACTTCAAACGCCCGGCGGATCTGGTGGCTCGTTACGGCGGCGAGGAGTTTGCCGTGGTACTGCCGAATACTGATGTCGGAGTCATGGATCAGGCCAATCGATTCCGGGAGGCTGTAGCGGCGCATGGTATTGATATCGGTGGTGGCGAGGTGCTGCAAATGACGGTCAGTGGCGGCGTTGCCACACTGGTCCCGGCCATCGGCCAGACACCGAGAGATCTGATCAAACGTGCCGATCATGCCCTGTATGAAGCCAAGGGTGCAGGGCGTAACCGGATCGAACGCGCCGCGGGTGTTTGATCGAGCACATCTCCGCTTTTATGGCGTCCAGCATAATCCCATTCGCCCGGTCAGTGTGAAATCGTTCTGCGCGTTGACGGTCGGGGCATGGTAGATTCTGTCCTGCTTCCGGAGGGGTATGTGATGAAACGAATCGGGCAGGGACTGCTGGTCTGGCTGGTACTGGTGTGCAGTGTGGCGGCCAGCGAGCTGGACAAGGATCTGGCACAGTTCCGCAAGGATGTGCTGGATATCAATCGCCGCTTGCTGTTGCTGGAGGAAGAGTTGCTTTTCCCCGCGGATACCCAGCTGGCGGTATTCGTTTCGCTGGATGTCGGCAAGTATTTCAGCCCGGATTCGATCACCCTGAAGCTTGATGGCAAGACCATTGATGGCCACCTTTACACCGACCGCGAGGTCAAGGCGCTCAAGACCGGTGCCATCCAGAAACTTCATACCACCAATATCCGTAATGGCAGCCATGAGCTGACCGCCTTTGTCAGTGGCACCGGGCCGGGCGGACGTGAATATCGTCGGGCGGTGTCATTGCAGTTCGAGAAAGATAACGGCCGGCACTTTATCCAGTTACGTATGGAAGATGATGCAGGTGCACAGCAACCGGTATTTGTATTCCGTAGCTGGCAGTGATGATGCTCCGTAGCGCCATTCTTGCTCTGCTTCTGACGTCGCTGTCGATCCCGGCAGCGGCGACGCGCATTGATCAGGAACACCGGGTCAGCGATCCCGGCTACGGCGCCATCCTGTTCGAGTATTACCAGCAGCACTGGTTTGCCGCCATGAGCGAGGCATTGATGGCGCTGGAGACTGGCACCCTGCCAACCCAGCGGCAGCAAGCGCAGGTGTTGCTGGGCGCACTGTATGCCCACTACGGTATGCCGGATGAAGCCGAAGCCCTGTTCCGTTCTCTGCTGGCGGATGCGGTGGATCCGGCGCTGGCACCAGGTATCTGGCTGCATCTTGCCGAACTGCATTATCGCAAGCAGCGCTTCGCAGATGCGCTGGCCTTGCTGGATGAGAAAATTGGCACGCCTCCTGAAGAACTGCTACGACCATTTCACGCCCTGCGCACCAGAGTGTTGATGCGCCTTGGCCGGTTCGAGGAAACCGGTGCAGCGCTTGCCCATGTCGAGGAAAGCTCGCTGAGCGCCTATTTGCGCTACAACCTCGCGGTCAGCCGGGTCAACAGTGGCGATGGTCAGGCCGGCGTCGATCTGCTCTGGCAAGTGGTGAACCTGATTCCCGGTGACGAGGAAACCAATGCCCTGAAGGATCGCGCCATGCTGGCGCTGGGTGTGCACTATCTGCGTACCGGTGATGGCGCGCGGGCACGGCAATTATTGCGCGCTGCCCGCCTGGAAGGGCCTTATAGTGAAATGGCCTTGTTGTTACATGCCCGTGCCTGGATTGACAGTAATCAGCCAGTACGGGCGTTGGGTTCACTGCAGGCACTGGGGGCGCGCTCGTTGCAGTTTGAGGAAACCCAGGAAGCATTACTGTCGCTGCCCTGGCTGTATCAGCTGTTGGGTGATGCCAACCGTGCAGCAGCAGGTTACCGTGATGCCATTTCGCGCTATACCGAACACTACCGCTATCTGGCCGAGCTTGAAAAAGAAATCCGTGCCGGAGTCTGGTTCCGCGAGCTGGTGCAGGAACCGGTGTGGTCCACGGCCATGGATGCCTTGCCAGCATTCACGCCGGCCCGGGTAGAGAGTTTTCCGACCTTCCGGCAGCTGTTTGCCTCGCACCAGTTCCATACCCGCTGGCGTGATTATCACGAGCAGTTACGTCAGTTGCACCTGTTACAGCGTTGGCAGCAGCGCTTGCCAGCCATTGAGGAAATGGTGGCGGCGCAGATTCGCAAGCATCGTGAACAGGTGCCATTGGCCGAGGCAATGCTGGAAGCGCTGGGACAGGCCGGCTGGCCAGCCCGGCGAGAGCAGCTTGAGGCACGCTTCCGTCATGGCCAGCAGCAGAACGATCTGGCCATGTTTGCCAGTGAGGAAGAGCAGCGCTTGCTGGCAGCGCTGGAAGAGGCCGAGGCACTGATCAATCGCTGGCCGGAGAAGATCAAACCGGAGATCCTTGAACGCTTTACCCTGCAGAAAGGTTTGCTGCTATGGCAGTTGCAGGAAAACATGGTGCCGAGGCAATGGCAGCGGGAAAGCGAGTTACGTGACCTGTCGCCGTTGCTGGTTGCAATGGATGAGTTGGCCGAGCGAGTGACTCAGGCGGCGCAGGGCGATAGCCATCGAGTGATTGCGCTGGGTCATAAGCTGGCGGGTCTGTATAACGAACTGGCGCTGCTGGAGCGACGCGGAGATATCCTGTTGCAGCGCCAGCAACAGGAGCTTGAAGCGATGGCCTTGGGCCAGATCACCTCCACCCGGGATCGTCTCAAAGCCTTTACTGCGGAAAGCTGGGCCGGGCTGGGTGATTTGCAGAATGCCATTCTGCGCGAACAGCGTGGACGGCAGGTTGATGAGGATCAGTCGACGCTACCGAGATCATCCGAGTAATACACCTTGCCTTGCAGGTCGATCATGATGGCCGATACATCGGCGAGCTGATTGGCCAGTGCCATGCCTTTGTCTATCCCCAGTACAAACAGCGTAGTCGACAGGGCATCCGCATCCATGCCCGCTGCTGCCAGCACGGTGACGCTGCTCAGCTCACCCGCCGGCTTGCCGGTTTTCGGGTTGAGAATATGGTGAACATGCTCGCCGTCACGAATGAAAAATCGTTCGTAATCACCCGAGGTGGACACGGCAATATCTGTCACCGGCAGGGTGATTGCCACGGCCTTTTCCCGGCGCGGGTGGCGGATGCCGACTTGCCAGAGACGATCATTGCGCTGGCCCATCACATAACTGTCGCCGCCGAGGCTGATGTAAGCATGTTCAACATTGGCCTGACGCAGCAGGGCAACTGCACGGTCGATGGCATAACCCTTGGCGATGCCGCCCAGATCAATACGCACCGCCTTGTCGGTTTTGGTCACGCTGAAGTTGTCACCTATGCGCAGGTAATGCATACCGATTCTGGCCTGTTGGAGACGGACATCATCAGGGGCAATGCCTGCCCGATAGTCATACAGGTGGCCGGCGCCGGCAAAGGTAATATCGAAGGCGCCGCCACTGAGTCCGGCATAGTAAGCCGAGCGTTCCAGGAGCTGATGAAATTCGCGGCTGACAGTCATGTTGATATTGGCGTCCAGGGCATTGAAACGCGCCAGCTCGCTGTCTTCGATCCATGGTGAAAGCAGCCGTTGCAGGCGGTCAAACTCCTGCTTTACGGAGTCAACAATGGCCTCACTTTCACTGCCGCTATGCCAGAACTCGAGTGTAGCTCGCGTGCCCATGCTGTCCCAGGCAGCGCTGCGCCACTCAGCCTGCAGGGGCAGGCTGAGTGGCAGCAACAGAGCAACAAGAATACGGATCACGGAATAGTGCCACTCACAATCGGTTGGAACGCGGTCAGGCGATCCAGACTGGTAGCGTTGCCAAGGCTGTGTGACGGGAAGCGGGTGGCAAACTCGCCGACCTCGCCATGCAACGCCATGTAGTTAAGCAGGACTGCTTCCACCAGCAGGTTCGGGTTGTTTGCTGCTGGTGTTGCCGAGGTTTCCACGGATCCGTCGCTGCGCATGTAGCCCAGCTGCTCACGACGAGCTAGCGGAATGCCGCTACTGTCGACCAGCTGCGGGCGTCCGCCGGGGTTATAGACGAGGAAGAATGATGCCGCCGTGGCGGAGCTGTCGCCGGTCCATTCGCCCTTGCCGCGGCCATTGATAGAATCATCAATGCGACCATTGCTGGCCACTGAGCCATCGCTGAACACGTAAACCATCAGCGGCGTGCCGCGCCGTGCCGCATATTCCAGACAGGCGCCAATGCAGCGGCCGGCACGCAGGTCACGCAGCTCGCCGGTGCCACGCTCGCCGGTATGATAGTCATAGCCACCCAGCGTGACGCAGCCGGCACCGGCATAGCCGTTGACCACCAGCTTCATGATTGATGCGGTCTTGCGGAACTCGCCGTCGTTGGCAAATTCGGTGCTGGAAAAAATACCGGCGCTGCCCACGATATCTGGATCCAGCTCAACATTGAGCGCAGCAGGATCGCCGAAACGGTCGGCGATATCCGCCGCCTTGATATAACGGCATTCGATCAGGTCACGCAGTACGTCATCAGCACTGATGCCAAGGCCGGGGCTAACGCTGTCCAGCTTCATGCGACTGATGCGGGCAATTGATTCCATCACTGCCACCGCATCAGACTGGTCCAGCAGTCCGACCAGCCGACCGGTGCTGACCAGTGAAGTGACATCCGCCGGGCTGTCCACACGGGTCGGCCGCACCGAAGCGTCAAACATTGACGCCGGGAACACCGAGTTGCCTCCGGAGTCGCTGCTGCGCGAACCGACCAGTGTCAGCAGCTCGCCATTGGCTCCGGCCTGGAATATTCCGTAAAGCGGATTGTGCGGGTTGTTTGCCGTGTCATTTTCCGAGCGCGCCGGGATCACCGCGCCGTTGATCAGGCTCTGTGTGCCAACAGAAGTTTTGTTGAGAATGCCGGCAAGAAAGCGCGAATCACTGTGAAACGCCAGGCCCAGGTCACGATTCACGAAGCCGGGCAGGCTCGGGATCATGTTGCCGGGAAGACCAAGGCGTGAGTAACCGGCGGTGGAGAGGAAATCTTCCTGTCCACCGATGCCGCCGACCAGCACGTTGGAACCGGCGATACTGGCACCGCCGGCCAGATCAAAACAGATAAAGGGAATCTTGCCGGCGCCGGCGACGCTGATACCACAGGGTGCTTTTAATGCTTCTAGATCCGGCGCCAGTGCCGCGTGGGCGGCGCGCGGATTGCTGAACAGGCTCATCACACCAAGGCTGCTGACCACGCCGGCACCCCGCAGCAAGCCACGGGCAATAAATTCACGCCGGTGCATCGGTTTGCCATGGTCCAGAAGGCGCAGCGGGGTATCCGGGTGAAGCGGGGCATTCCGTTTCATCGTGTTGCCTCCGTTATTGCAACAGCAGGGTAGCGCTGCCCAGCGTCGCTGCGCAGGCGGCCTTGGTGGCGATCAGGGTCTGGTCCGGCGGACAGGTGCCATTGCAGCGCGCCAGACCGTCGGGAATGCCATCAGCTGCATCTACCGGCTTATTATCGGCCAGGCTCAGCAGCAGGTTTTCCAGCTCTGCGCTGACAGCGGCAACTGCCGGCTGGCTGTTGAGGTTATCGCCAACCATGCGCGTGACCAGCGGAGCGATTACCAATGTCCGCCAGTTTTCGTCACTGATGCTGTTGGCGTCGATGGTGAAATCCATGCCGGGGAAAAACAGCTTCGGATTGCGCACTGCTTCATCTTCAACCAGCGCATTGCAGTACTCGATGGCCAGCTGGGCAACACCAATCTGGTGGGCTGTAACGAAACCGTCGGCGTTCTCATTGATCGGAAGTTGCTGACGAACCAGATCGAACGTGGTGCTGACATCTGTCTGCACCATGGCAATACCCGTAACCGCGCTCATGCTGGCGTGGACTTCGTCGAACGTGCGCAGACCGATGGCCGGTCGGGCCGGCCCCGGTGCGATCACAACCGGCACCGGAGCGATGTCGGTATAGACATTTTCCTGATCACCGAGACGGGCAAATGTAAGGAAAAACTCGTCCTGATCTTCGCCATTTTCCAGTGCAATCACGGTGCCAAGTGGAGACAGCGGCTGCAGCGGAGCCTGCCAGTTAGCGCCGCCAAGGGTCGCCGAAAGGTTGGTCCAGACCTGACCGACGCCGGGCTCGCGACCGTTGATGCCGATCCGCATGCCCTCCATGAGCACCGCCGGCGGGCTTGGATTTTCCCCCAGAACGATGAAAAATGGCTCGGCGAACAGGTAGCCGTAGTTGTCAAAACGAGATGCTTCAAAACCGATATAGCTGTCTTCGGCACCAATCAGGTCGCTGATGCTGAACAGCAGGAAAAATCGTTCGCCAACCCCCGCAGCAAAATTTTGTGCCAGTTGCTGCTCGGTAAGGGCGCGGTTATGTATCGCGACAAAGCGCAGCACACCTTGCCATTGCCGGTTGCCATCGGTTTCGCTGCCCAACACCAGCGCATGGATATCGCTCCAGGCGCCGAGCAGGCTTGGCGTTTGCGCATCGATCACACCACTGTCGACACCATTGATGTACAGCCGCCGGCCATTGATCGGGTCGTAGGTCAGGGCCACATGCTGCAAGGTAGCCTGCAGCGATTCCGCCGGCGACAGCAATGCCGGCATACCATTCAGACCGGTCCCTTCATGCCGCAACAGGCCTGTGTAGCTCGATTGATCCTGACCTAGCGTGACATTGCGAACATCCGAACTGCCGGAATAGCTGACGATATTGACGTCGTCCTGGGCCGGGGTGGACGGGATGACCCAGGCCTCCAGGGTAAATTCACCGCTGGCACGAATCAGGTTGGTCAGTTTACTGCTGGCCGAAACGCTACCCTGAGCCTTGCCATCGTTGATGCGCACGCCCCAGCCGCCGACCCATTCGACATCGCCACTCAGGGTCAGATTGATGGCCGGCTCGATGCCGCTGGTGTCGTAAGCGACGCTGCCGGTGCCGGTGCGGAATTCATAGCGGGCAATCACGTTGCTGTCGAATCGTCCACCGCTGGCAGCGGCGATGCCATCGGTCAACCGCAACGCCTTGCTCAATACTACTTCGGCCGGAGGCTGCTGCGGAGTAATGGTGCCGGCCAGTGCAGCAATAGCATTGGTCATGGCAGTCGCGTCAACACTGCAGTCATCACTCCAGCAATTATGGTTGTCGTTGGCGAGACGTTGCACAACGCGAGAGGCAGAGGGCTGGTCCAGATTGATCACGCTCTGGGCGGCCTGATAGGCGGCTTCGACATCAGTGTGGCCAATGTATGGCGATACCGGTGATGCAGCTGCCGGGTCGTGACACTCGGAGCAGAAGTTGCTCAGCAGCGGGTAGACATGGGTGGCAAAGGCGCTGGAGGAAGCCGGAAAGTAACGGGTCTCTCCGGCGTCACGAATGACTGGCGCAACAAATTCGATTACTCCGGCTTCGCCTGTATCATTGGCGCCAGCCCAATTGCTGATCCAGGTGGCAATCAGGTCGGCGCAGGCCTGATCGCTGTCGAGCCAGCAGTTGTGGCCTTCATTCACCTTGCCGACCATCCGCGAGCTGGCAGGGGTGAAAAGGTTGACCACCGTGCTGGCCGCAGTGAAGGCGAGATTGATGTCGTCCCGGCGCACAAATGCCGGAGCCTGACCGCCGGCATCGTGGCAGGCGCCACAGCGATCGACCCGAACCAGGTTGTCCCACACATGTGTTTTGAAGGCGGCAACATCGGCACTGCCCGGTGTTGGTCCGGTGTAGTTAACGGAGCCTTCATCAACCGGCGGTGGATTGCTGGTAACCGGTGCACCGCTGTCGGCGCCACAGCCCACCAGCGCAGCCAGCACAATGATCGGAGTGAGTAAGCGCAAGATCGTCATGGTGGTCTCCTTACTCGCCCATGCAATAAACAGCGGCATCCGCGAACAGTGTTTTCAGCTGGTAGCCGTCGCTGCGAAAATTGTTGCTCATGGTTTCCAGCTGGCTGACATCGGCCGCCGAGGTTGGTCCACGCAGACACACGGCGCGGAATGTTTTCTGTGCCTGACACATGGCGAAGGCTTCGCTGTTGGCGAGTTCTTCGCCGAGGCTTTTGGCGCCGTTGCCACTGCCGGGCAATGACGGTGACCAGCCCAGATTGCTGTGTGGTCCGCTGCGCCAGTAATTGTCCCAGCCATCGTCCTCTGTTACATAGCCGAACGGAAAATTACTCGAGTTGATCAGGTATTTTGGCTGGACGTTGCCGTCACTGTATTCGATCTGCCCGGCGCCGGTGCCTTCCTCGCCATCCCAGTTGTAATAGGCGAAGGCCTGGGCCATCGGGTCCATGCCGTTATGGCAGCCGACACAGTTATTCAGAAATACCCGGCTGTCGCCGCCCGGGCTGCGCGTGACATCCTGACGAATACGATCCGCCGGGCGGGTAATGTCGTGCAGCTGTTCCATGTCACGACAGAGGTGATGCATCAGGGTAAAGCGCAGCATGGCGCGATTGGTGCCGGCAACAAAATAGGCCATGGCGGCAGCGCGGGAGGTTATGACACCAGCGGTTGCATCCGCTGGAACGCTATACACGGAAGATTGCTGGCGGGGAATCAGGTAGTCCTGCAGAGGCACGCGCTGGGTTTCCAGTGCCTCATAATGTGCATTGGAGGTTGCTGACACTGTGGGCACGCTGTAACCGTCGCTGCTCAGCGCCGACGTGTCACCGGCGTAGATCAGATCCGCTGAAAGCACCTGGCGAAAATCGATGCCGTCGCGGGCCATGCCGATGACAGTAGCAACATAATCATTCAATGGTGCAAACGAGTCCTGCTCCTCATTGGTCCAGGGCATGACAAAGTTTTTCAGGGTGATGTCGTAGAATGCATCTTCCTGCATGGCACGCAAGGCAGCGCCTTCGGCATTGTTATCGGCAATCAGGGCGGCCAGCTCGGTCAGCAGGCTCTCGTCCGCCGGAGTGCCGGTCAGACGGTCATGCAGCTGTTTGGCCTGCTCCCTTGGCCCGGCGCTGACCGTGGCACTGACGAAGGCACAAAGCAGGCCAATGACAATATAGTGACGTCGTTTCCTTTCCATGGTGACCCCGTTTGCCCGATTGGATTTGCAGTAGGCAGCAATGTCCACGCCAGTGTATTGTGCGGCAGTACAGAATAGCCGACTGTGTCGCAACACGCAGAATTTTTTCTGCATCCGTGCATGATACTTGCACGGTATATTTTTCCCGATGGACGGCAGGATTGAACCGAAATGGCCAGGGACGTTCGTTCAGCATTTTTCACTGTCACTGCTTGCGTGATGCAGTTCACGCTGGCCGGCTGTCTTGGCGACAGTAAGCAGGATCAGGTTGACCCACGTCTGGGTCAGTCACCCGTGGCCTATGTGCAGCGTACGGTGCCGCTGGACGACGATGAGGTCATGTTGCCGCGTAACGAGCTTGAGCCGGTTGCTTTTTTTCCGGGCGGAGAGCTGATCATTCGTGATGCGGCGTCGCCGCAGGCGGCACAAAGAAGTCTTTCGCTAAGATTATTTACTGAGCCTCATGATGTGAGGGATCTAAGCCCTTCGTTTGACGGGAGGCGCCTGCTGTTCTCATTGCGGGCGCCGGAAATTCCTGATGCGGACGATGAGGATCAGCCACGCTGGAATGTCTGGGAGTACAACGCGGACACCGACAGCCTGCGCAGGGTCATCGCCAGTGACCTGGTCGCGCAGGAAGGTCAGGACCTGATGCCACGCTACCTGCCGGATGGACGCATTCTGTTTGTTTCTGACCGCCAGCGTCAGTCCCGCGCCCGTTTGCTGGACGAGGGCAAGCCACAATTCGCGCCGCAGGAAGAGAACCGCCAGGTGAACGGCTTCACACTTCATGTGATGAACAGTGATGGCGGCGATCTTCATCAGATCAGTTTTAATCCCAGCCATGATCTCGCGCCGCTGGTGCTTGATGACGGCCGTGTTCTGCTGGTGCGCTGGGACAACAATGGCACTAACGATGAATTCAATCTGTATGCGATGAATCCGGATGGCACCGGAACGGGTATCATTTACGGTGCGGACAGTCATCAGTCCGAGGATCCGGCGCCTTACTATTCCAGCCCGGCATTGCTTGAGGATGGTCGCCTGCTGGTCATGAAGCGTGCCGAAGAAAGCAGCAGCTGGGCGGCGCAGCCTCTGCTGATAGATATCCGTGACTTCATCAATATTGAACAGCCTCTGGTTGCCGGTGCCGTGGAGACCGCCGAGGCGATTCTGATCGACATGCCGGTATCGGTGGATGAGCAGATTTCCGCCGCCGGCCGCTTCACCTCGGTCATGCCATTGCTTGACGGCAGTGGCCGGCTGCTGGCGGCTTGGGCGCCATGCCGGCTGCGGCATCCGCTCACCGAAGAGTTGCTGGCCTGTACCGGCAACAACCTGAACATCGCCGACATTGTTGAAGCAGAGCCCGCCTATGGCTTGTGGATTCTCGACCCGGCCAATAACCGCCAGTTGCCGGTGGTGCCGCCCCGTGACGGGGTCATGATTACGGAAGCGGTGGCGATGAACGCTCGATTGAGACCCCCGGCCATATCCGGGTATCAACCGGATCCGCTGTTGCTGGAGCGTGGTGCCGGAATTCTCAATATCCGCAGTGTGTACGATTTTGCCGGTGAGTTTGATCCGCTGACAGAGCTGCCGGAGGGAGTGGTTACCCTTGATCAGTTTGCCGACCCGGCCCGGATAACGGCGGCACAGCGTCGGGTACTGTTCATGCGTATCAGCAAGGCAGTGCTGATTCCTGATCGCGATGTGGTTGATCTCGAAGGAGCGGATTTCGGTCGCCTGCCAGGGTTCGGTATGCGCGAGATTGTCGGTTATGTGCCGGTATCGCCGGACGGCTCGGTGCGTGCCGAGGTGCCGGCCAATGTTGCTCTGGATATCCAGCTGGTGGCCGCGGATGGTCGCCGTGTTGGCGGGTTGCATGGCGCCTGGCTGAGCGTTCGGCCGGGCGAGGAATTACATTGCGGCGGTTGCCATGAACGGGACTCGCCTCTGCCGCACGGTCGCGCTGATGCCGAGCTGGCCAATATCAATGCCGGCGCGCCAGTAACCGGATTGCCGTTTCCGAATACCCGGCCCGCTCTGTTTGCCGACGCTGGCGATACCATGGCGGAAGTGCTGACCCGGGTTGAGCCACAGTGGCTGCAGCCATCCCTTGATCCGGTGTTTGCTGATCTCTGGACTGACCCGGATGTGCGTGCGCCTGACCCGGCTTTCTCGCTGCCGTATGCAGATCTGCAAACGCCGGTGCCAGTGAGTGATCCGGCCTGCATCCCCGACTGGACACCACTTTGCCGCAGCATTATTCATTACGGCGAGCATATTCAGCCGCTGTGGGATTTGCCGCGTCAGGCAGACGTAGAAGGGGTGCCAACTGATGTGACCTGTTCCGGTTGCCACAGCCGTCGTGACCAGCTGGATCAGTTGCAGGTGCCGCCCGGCCAGCTGGAACTGACTGCCGATAGCGCGCCGGAGGCACCGGCGCAGCTGGTCAGTTACCGGGAGCTGCTGTTTGATGACAATTTTCAGGTGCTTGTTGATGGCGCACTGGTGGATCAGCTTGCCCCGGCCTTTGATGATGACGGTAATCCGCTGTTTGTCACTGATGATGACGGCAATTTGGTGCTCGATGGTCTTGGCAATCCGATTCCGTTGATGGAGCCGCAGGAGCTGACGCCACCGATGGTAGCCGCTGGATCCGTTAACAGCCGCTTTTTTGATCTTTTTAACGGGGGTAGCCATGACGGTTGGCTCGGTAGTGCGGAACTGCGGCTGCTGGCCGAATGGCTCGATATTGGCGCCCAGAATTACAACGACCCGTTTGTAGTGCCACAGTGAGTTCGCAGTGAGGCAAGCCCTGATGATGCGATATGTCCTGCTGTTTCTCGGGCTTTGCTGTGCGGCAGCGGCTCCGGCCGAGGAGTGGCGCGTCCGGATTGCCGATCCCTATATTGATATTCATACCGGCCCCGGGCGCGGCTACCCGGTTTTTCATGTGGTGGAAGAGGGCGCCTGGATTACCCTGATCAAGCGTCGTACGCAATGGATCAAGGTGCGCAGTCCCCGTGGTCAGGAGGGCTGGGTACATCGTCAGCAATTGGCAAGAACGCTGGATGAAACAGGCAGTTACGTGGCGTTGGAAGAGCGTACGCTGGAGGATTTTTTTCGCCCCCATGGTGAGGTCGGTGTCATGGTTGGTGAGCTCGATAACATCACTTCCCTGACCGTACACGGCGGCTATGCCTTTACCGAAAACCTGCAGCTGGATCTGATGTGGACCGAGGCAGCTGGCAGTTTTGCCAGCACCCGGCTGATCAATCTGGGGCTTCAGCATCACCTGTATCCGCGTTGGCGGATCTCGCCCTACGTGCTGATCGGCGTTGGAGATGTAAGGGTGGAGCCGAGAACGGTGCTGGTGCAATCCGAGATCCGCAGTGAACGTGGCGTACATGCCGGAGCAGGTTTGCGGGTGTACCTGACCCGCGAATTCCTGCTGCGAACCGAGTACCGTAATTATGTGGTCCTGACCACGGACAACAACAACGACGAGTTTGAAGAATGGCGAACCGGATTCAGCGTACTGTTCTGAGCTTGATGCTGCTGATACTGCCGGCGGCAGTGCCGGCGGCAGAGCAGGATGAGGCAACCCTGATTGATCCGCGGATCGAGCGCAGGCAGATTCGCGAGTCGCAGATTGATAGCGAGAATATCGAGCTGGGCCTGTATGCAGGCCTGCTGGCGGTGGACAACTTCAACACGCCACCGGTATTCGGGGCGCGGGCTGCATGGCATGTGTCTGAAGATATTTTTTTCGAGTTGTCAGTGGCTCAGGCGAAAACCGGGGAAACCAGCTTCGAGAAGCTGGGCGGCGGCGTTCAGCTGCTGTCCAGCGACGAGCGGCTGTTGCGCTATTACAACCTGTCGGTGGGTTACACCATTCTTCCGGGTGAGGCATTTGCCGGTCGGCACAGGGCATTCAGTAATGGTTTGTATCTGGTTGGCGGCGCTGGCAGCACCGACTTTGCCGGTGATAGTCACTTCACCCTGAATGCCGGCATGGGCTACCGGTTGTTGCTCACCGACTGGCTGAATTTGCGCATGGAAATGCGCAATCATATGTTCGAGCTGGATCTGTTCGGTAGCGATGAGGTAACCAACAACCTTGAATGGAGTTTCGGTCTGGGCGGATTTTTCTGAAGCCTGATTTATCTTGTTGTAGGAGCGGCCGAGCGGCCGCGATTTCTTCAGAAC
>JBECKT010000133.1:0-10951 GCA_040235405.1 Alcanivoracaceae bacterium | reverse complement strand
GGTTATCCGCCGGCACATGCTGGCCGGCAAACAGGGCAAGATAGGCCGGATCAAGCCGCACCGCTTCCGGCGTACCGTGGCAACAGACATGATGCTGCAGACACACCACCTGATCGGTGGCCGCCATCACCAGATGCAGATCGTGGGAGATCAGCAAAATGCCGCAATCGAGTTCATCGCGCACATCCGCCAGCAAACCGTACAGCGCATTCTGACCCACCACATCAACACCCTGGGCCGGTTCATCCAGCACCAGCAGCTCCGGTTTGCGCAAAATGGCGCGGGCCAAGAGCACGCGCTGCAATTCACCACCGGAGAGTTTCTGTACGGCGCGATCACGGACATGGGCCACGCCGGTACGCTTCAGCGCGGCAATGCGATCATCTTCATGACCGGGTTGCGCCAGCCACAAAAAGCGGTCCACGGTCAGCGGCAGGCTTTCATCAATGCGCAGTTTTTGCGGCATATAACCGGTGCGCAGTTTCGGCCGGCGCCGGATAGTACCGGCACTCGGCTGCATCAGCCCCAGCGCGATCCGCGCCAGACAGGTTTTGCCGGCACCGTTCGGGCCGATCAGGGTGGTGATCCGGCCCGGCACAAGCTGCAGGTCAACCTTGTCGAGGATGGTCTGGCCGTCCCGCTGCAGACTGATCTGGCTGAGATCTATCAGTGGCTCGCTCATTCACCCCTCCTCAATGAGCGCAGATGATAAACTACGCGGCCTCGCCTGTACCGATGGAGCCTGTGTGCGCATCCTCGCCCTGCTGTTTTGCCTGTTGCTGGCCCTGCCAGTGCATGCCGCTATCGCTGCCGAGCCGCCACGGGTACTGGCCAGTATCGAGCCGCTGGCCATGCTGCTGCGCGATGTGTTCGGCGATGCTGTCACGGTGGATACCTTCCTGCTCAGCTCGCAAACCCCGCACGACGCCTCCTTTACTCCCGGCCAGGCGCGCAAGGTGCAGCAGGCGGATCTGATCGTCTGGCTGGGCAGCGCGGCGGAGCCGTCGCTGGCGAAACTGATGGCGCGCGGTAAAGGTGCAGAGCTGGCCATGCTGTCACTACCAGGGATTCATCAGCGCGAGCTGCAGGGCACGGACGACGATCACGATCATCCCGAGCACAATCATGAGAGCAATCTCGATCCGCACCTGTGGCTGTCGCCGGACAACATGATTGTGCTGGCCCGCGCCCTGCCGGCGCAGGCGGCGGCGCTGGGTCTGGATCCGCAGCAGATACAAGCGCAGGTGGCCAGTTTTGAAACACGACTGGCTCAGCAATGCGCCCGGCTGCAACCGCAACTGGCGCCGTATGCCGACAAGCCCTACCTCAGCCACCATGACGCCTGGGGCTATTTTGCCGAAGCCTTCGGTTTGCAGCCGGTGCTGCCGGTCAGCGCCAGCACCGACCTGTCGCCCGGCAGCAAACGCTTTATTGCCCTGATCCGGCAAATTGAAACCGACAACATCCACTGCTTTATGGCCGAACCGGAATCACGCCGGGCACTGGCCGAACGGCTGTGCCGCGATCAATGCCGGGTGGTGGAAGCGGATCCGCTCGGGCGCGGCTTGGGTAAGGTTGGGTATGCGGCATTGCTGGACGATCTCAGCCAGCGTTTCATCCGCTGCCTGGCACCGTAGGAGCGGTCGACCGACCGCGAAGGCTCTTGCTACAGAAATCTGCCGACCGGGAACAGCGTTCGCCGTCGATCGACGGCTCCTACAGCTGGCGAATCGGCACGCCAGCGGGAATAGTCGGCAACACCGGGCGCTCCACCGGTGGCACTATCGGATCAGCACCGCGCGATTCGGCCCGCTGCCGCTCCATGATCTGCGCATCACTATCGGAATAAAGCTCCTCGCCCTGCACTGAACGCATGCCCTGCGCCGGCGAGCCGCCGATTTCTACCGGGCTCTGCAAATACAGGTTCTCCAGCTCGTCGGAACCCATCACCGGCGCGCTGAAACGTTCCTGCATTTCGGCCTCGCCTTCACCATCATCCAGACGCGCTTCGTCCGGCAGGGATTCACCACCGAAGGTCAATGAGCTGAGCAGCAATGTCAAAAACAGACTGTGTCGCATAGGCCGATGATAAACCTATCGTGGCACTGCCGTGCACCCCGGACGGACATAACACACATTTGGCCCACTGGGCGGTGGTCTGGCCATTGAGGCCTTCACAGAAACAGGTATGCTGGCCGCTCTTCGTTTTTTGTGCTCCGGGGTCTGGCTGAATGTCCGGCATTGAATTACCGCGTCTTGCACTGGCCAGCTGGGACCATGCCTGGCTGACCCGCAACGATGCACGTCAGGGCCCCTATCGCCAGCTGACGGCCTGCCTCGATGGCCTGCTTGAGCGCGGCTATAACGGCCTGCGCATCGATGCTTTTCCGCACCTGATTGCCACCCGCGACGATAGCATTGTTATTGACCGCTATCAGGTCCGGCCGCCGGAGGGGGCACTGGTTCAGGTGCATCCGCGCCGTGGGCTGATCGAGCTGGCCCAGCAGGCGCACAGCCGTGGTATCCGCCTGTGGCTGACCAGCCGCTTCTTGCCCGACACCCAGTCGCGGCGCAGTTTTGTCCGCCGGCCGCAGGATTTTATCGATATCTGGTCGCAAACCCTCAATCTGCTCAAGCGCGAGGGCCTGCTCGACACCGTGGTGGCAGTGGATTTCTGCCATCACTTCCCGCTGCCGCCAGCCGCCTATGGCGCCAGCCGGCATATCTTCCACAGCCACCCACTCAACAAGCTGGCCCGGCTCGGCATCTGGTCACGCGGCACCGAACAACGCGCCGAACAGTACCTGCTGGAAATCCCGCGCAGCCTGCGCGCCCTGTTCCCGTCGATTGCCTTTGGCGTGTCCGCTGGCGCCGGCAGTGAAAAGCACCTGCGGGCGCTGGACACCTCGGAACTGGATTTCCTCGACAGCCACCTGTGGCTGAACGACGACCCGGCCTTCGCCGTGGCCAGCGGCGGCCTGCTGAAAAGCCCGTCAGCGCTGGCAGCATCGCTGCAGAATCGCGCCGCCGGGCTGGTCTGGCGGGCCGGCCGGGAGCAGTGGCAACGCCATCTCGGCGAGCGCATTCAGGGTCTGCACGATTTCGCCCGGGTGCGGCGCATGAGCCCGGCCATCGGCGCCGGCTTTGTTCGTCTGCCAATCGAGCGCAGCGCTGACTGGGGCTGGGTCCGCGAGGTCTGTGAGTTCGCCGTCGAGCAGGCACTGGAAAACGGCGTACTGGCTGTGTGCCCGGCGGCGCAAGCGCGGCCCCATGGCGGCGGCCTGTGGGATGAGGTGACCTGGCAGCGATCCCTGAATAACCGGATCCTGAGCCGATGATGCAGCGCCTGCAGACCCGTTACCCGCAGCTCTGGCCCTGGATCCAGCTGATGCGACTGGACCGTCCGGTGGGCACCCTGCTGCTGCTCTGGCCGACCCTGTGGGCGGTGTGGATTGCCGGCAATGGCTCGCCCAGCGTGCGCACGGTGATTGTCTTCACCCTCGGCGTGATCGTCATGCGTGCCGCCGGCTGCGTGATCAACGACTTTGCCGACCGCAATATCGACGGCCATGTGAAACGCACCGAAGCCCGGCCCCTGGCCACCGGCGCGCTGTCCGGCAAGCAGGCGCTGATGCTGTTCTGCGGGCTTGCAGCTGTCGCCTTTGTCCTGGTGCTGTTCCTGAATACCTTCACCATCCTGCTTTCGTTCGGCGGGCTGGCGCTGGCGGTGCTGTATCCGTTCATGAAGCGCTACACCCATCTGCCGCAGGTGGTACTCGGCGCGGCCTTTTCCTGGGCCATTCCGATGGCCTTCGCCGCCGAGACCAACAGCCTGCCGGCGATCGCCTGGCTGCTGTACACCGCCAACCTGCTCTGGACGGTGGCCTACGATACCGAATATGCGATGGTCGACCGGGAGGATGATCTGAAGATCGGGGTGAAAAGCACCGCCATCCTGTTCGGCGAGATGGACCGGCTGATGATCGGCGCGCTGCAGGGGATGGCACTGTTTGCGCTCTGGCTGTTGGGCCGGCAGCTCGGATTTGGCGGGTTCTGGCTGGTGGGGCTTGTTGTTGCGGCCGGGTTGTTTGTGTACCAGCACTGGCTGATGCGTGAACGTAGCCGTGACGGGTGCTTCAAGGCATTTCTGAACAACCAGTGGGTCGGGCTGGCCATCTTGCTCGGCCTGCTAGCCAACTACCTGCACCAATCGTAGGAGCCGTCGATCGACGGCGAAAGGGGTTCACGGCCAAAAGAATTCGCGGCCGGTCGGCCGCTCCTACACGGCACTTGCCTCCTTTGTCATAACCTTGTCATATAAACGCAATCAAATAGGCCTCCATACACATAGAGAGAAGTATTGGATATGGCCAAGCACAGAATCCTGATCATTGATGACGAACCGGCCATCAGGGAAATGGTGGCAGTCGCTCTGGAGCTGGCGGACTTCGACGTGCTCGAAGCCGACAACGCCCAACGCGGCCACGAAATTATTGTCGACCAGCGCCCGGACCTGGTGCTGCTTGACTGGATGCTGCCGTCCATCAGCGGCATCGAACTGGCGCGGCGCCTGAAGCGTGATGACACCACCAACGAAATACCGATCATCATGCTCACCGCGAAAAGCGAAGAGGACAACAAGATCCAGGGCCTCGAAGTTGGCGCGGATGATTACATCACCAAACCGTTCTCCACCCGCGAACTGATCTCTCGCATCAAGGCCGTACTGCGCCGCAGCGGTGCTGGCAGCGCCGACAAGGCTATAGAAACGGAAGGCCTGTGCCTTGATCCGGTCAGCCACCGCATCACCGCCAACGATCAACCGGTGGACATGGGCCCGACCGAATATCGCCTGCTGGAATTTTTCATGACCCATCAGGAACGCGCCTACTCGCGTACCCAGCTGCTTGATCAGGTCTGGGGCGCCAACGTCTACGTTGAAGACCGGACCATCGACGTGCATATCCGCCGCCTGCGTAAAGCGCTGGAGCCGCATAACTTCGATCGCTTTATCCAGACCGTGCGTGGTACCGGTTACCGGTTTTCCACCAAGACCACCGTCGCCTCCTGATCGCGACATCCCTATACTGACGCTCCCGGCGCGAGGGACGCAGCATGAAGTCGAAACTGGCCAGTGAGATCAACCGCATCCTGATTCTGTCAGGCATCGCGGCGCTGGCCGGCGTTTCGCTCGACAGCCTGTGGCCGGTGGTGATTGCGCTGGCCGGTTACATCGTCTGGCATGTGCGTCGGTTATTCGAGTTGTACTCCTGGCTGACTCGGGAGGAACACACCGAGCCCCCGGACAGCTCCGGCCTGTGGGGCGATCTCTACACTCACCTTGAACATCTGTTCCGTAAGGAACGCCGCGCCCAGGAAGAACTGGCTGGTATTATTCAGCGTGCCCAATCATCCGTGAATGCACTGGAAGATGCGGTGCTGCTGATCGACCGGCACGGCCGGCTGGAGTATTTCAACCAGACTGCGGAACAGTTTCTCGGGTTTCGTCATCAGCAGGACATGCATCAGGTGCTGACCAACCTGATTCGCGATCCACGGCTTTACAACTATCTGCACAAGGGCCTGTTCCGCGAACCACTTGAACTGGCCTCGCCGAAGGACGACAACCGCATCCTGCAATATCGGGTCACCGAATTCGGCCCCGGTGACCGGCTGATCATGGTTCGCGACGTCACCCGCCTGCACAAGCTTGAACAGATGCGCAAGGATTTCGTCGCCAACGTCAGCCACGAACTGAAAACACCGCTGACGGTATTGAAAGGGTATCTGGAAACCCTGCTCGGCTCGGTGCCGGACGACCAGACCCGACTGCGCCGCGCCCTGTCTCAGATGAACCAGCAGTCATCGCGCATGGAAGCTCTGGTCAACGACCTGCTGATGCTGTCACGACTGGAAAGCAGCCAGCCGGAAGGAGCCCAGCAAGCGGTGCCACTGCACGGCCTGCTGCAACGGATGCGTGATGATGCGCAAACACTCAGCGGCGACAAGCAGCAACAGATCAGTGTGGCAGTGCCGGTGGATGCGCGCCTGATCGGCAACCCGGCGGAACTGGAAAGCGCCTTTGGCAACCTGATCAGCAATTCGGTGAAATACTCACCGGCAAAAAGCGAAATCAGAATCCGTTACTGGCAGGACGAACGCGGCGCGCATTTTTCCGTCAGTGACAACGGCCACGGCATCGACCCGACCCATATCCCGCGCCTGACCGAGCGCTTCTACCGGCCGGATAGCAGCCGCCACAGCGAAACCGGCGGCACCGGCCTTGGCCTCGCCATCGTCAAACACATCATGATCCGGCATCAGGGAAGGCTGGAGATTAAAAGCGAAGTCGGCAAAGGCAGTACATTTACCTGCCACTTCCCGCCCGCACGGTTGGTAACAAAACCGACTGCAGTCGCGGGTTAGCAGGGCCGGTCGCCCTGGCATCCATTCGCATACACCGAGCCCTCATGCACAAGGCCGGCTGAAGCCTGAGAGCGTATGACTGCAATTTCCGGTGCACCTCGGGATAACGCTTGCTCTCATTGGGGCCCCAGGAAATCCTTTATGAGCCCGGATACCACCTCATCGGTTACCCGGTGCCAAAGAGCCACGCTACCAAAGTTCAGGACAGCACCGCCACCTTCAAAGCGCCGGTACACTACATCCGCCCCCGAGCCTGTGCCATTCTGCCCGCGCGCCAAAAGTATAAAATCAGCATTCGCATTAGCAAGAAGCTTGTCTGTTTCATGGCCGCTACCTCCACCAACCATCGCTTCACAGCCAGAGAAATCGGTTCCTCTAGCGAAAGATTCGCCTGAGCGTTCGCTCACAGAAGGGAAATCTTCAGAATTCTCAGCCAACTCCAACCGATACGGAGCGTAAGTAGCATACCCGTTGTAATCGTAGTAAGCGCCCAGAATCTCGCGGGCAAACTCTGCGTGGCCGTCATCCAAAAGGTTATCTGCAAACATCGCATCAAAATCTTCTACTCGCTGGACTAGTCGCCATGCCGTATTCCCGCCGAGAAACAATGCCTTTCCGCCTGACCTGACGAACCTACTCACATTCCTGATTTTTTCAGCAGTCCAGTACTCATTGTGAGCGCCGAAAATCAGAACCTTTGCTTGTCGGATACGATCATAATCGTCAAGAAAATTATCCGAGACACTGGAGAAAACAATACCTTCATCAGCAAGATGACGCTTCAGAACAAGATCCGCATTTACCAGGTGCGCCTCGCAATTAACCTGCCGCAGGCCTGGATAATCATGGATATCATAATTGAACGGGGCATTGGCCGGCCTTGTGTATGCGCCAAGTGGTGCATTTTTCCTAAAGTAATGAGTAGGAAAATCCTCATAGCTATTGTATGCCTTCAATGTGTCGGTAGATTCCACAAACAAAATATTACTTGCTGCAGAAGGCTCCACAAAGACCGGGATGTTCTGTACTTTCCCCTCGGAAGAAACCTCAATATCGATCCAACCATTTTCGATTTCAGGGTCGATCTCTATTGACAAAAAAGATGTGCCGATAAAACCACGAAAAGAGCTATAAATTCCTTTTGCCGCCGGCAGCTCCGGAACAAAAATATTCTTCCCCGGCGGTTTTTCACCAGAGACGGCGTAATGCTCTATGTTGACCGAGACAGGGGTGGCAGCGGCGAGAAATACCTTTACTCTCTCACCCGGCATGTAGACAAGTTTCTCAGAATAAGCCAATAGCTCTTCTTCGAAATAAAAATGTTGATCAACAAAGAATTTGTCCCTGTGTCTGCCCCAGATATCAACCTTTTCCAGCATACGGGACGCAACGCTTTTTACCGCCGTACGCATAGGATCCCTTAGGGCGATAGAAACCAGAAGCACCGAGCTGAGCAACATGCCAACGACAACCAATGTCCATTTTTTCATGCCATCCTCCCTGCGTTATCATAGACACTCCGGGCATGCTTTGAGGATCCCCGGATTATTCGGAAAAATAAAAATCCTCGTGTAAATCAGGCTCTACAAGCCCGACAAACACAGCATGGGAAGTCTACTGACCTCTCATGCTGCGGAAAAGCTAATGCCCTGTAAGCCTCCTGCCACTCGTCAATAATGCGGCGGCCTCTCATCGACAATATTCATCGACACCAGCAGCTCGGCAATCTGCTGCAGTTGCTCGGTGGCGAAGCGCAGCTGCTTCTCCAGAGTGTCGATGCGCATGACCTGCTCGGCCACCGTGCGGTTCAGGGCGTTGAGCAGGTCGTCCTGGTAGGCGATGGTGGTTTCAATATCCAGCAGGCGTTCGTCGGTCATGGGGCGCTCCTTGATGAAGCGGTCAGCATAGCACTTGCCCGGATTCGGTCGAATCTCTAACATTGCCGCGTCCTTGGGGGAGTAGTTACGGCCCCGACGCTGGCGGTCGTCAACAAACTTGCATCCGTGCATGGCGCCCGCATCTCCGCTCCGCGGAGACCGACGAGACCCGAGACACTGCACCTCCCAGGCGGGACGGGTGCGGCGTCTCGTGTCCCCGTCCCGCCGGAGATCATTTTATGGAAGCCTTCCTCGCCTCACTGTCGCTGGTCACGCTCGGCGAAATCGGTGACAAGACCCAGTTGCTGGCCTTTGCACTGGCCTGCCGTTATCGCGTGCACTGGCCGATTCTGGCCGGCATTACGGTGGCGACGCTGGTCAATCATGGCTTGTCCGCATGGCTGGGTGTATGGCTGGCCGAGTGGCTGCCGGGCAACTGGCTGCAGTGGATTCTGGCCGGCAGCTTTATTGCGCTGGGCATCTGGATGCTGATTCCGGACAAGGATGATGATGCGCTAGAGGGCCAGCGCTGGGGGCCGTTTATGACGTCGCTGGTGCTGTTCTTCCTGGCCGAGATCGGCGACAAGACCCAGGTGGCCACCGTGGCGCTGGCGGCGCGCTTCCCGGAAGCCTTCTTCGCTGTACTGAGCGGCACCACGCTGGGCATGCTGGCGGCGAATGTGCCGGTGATCTGGCTCGGCAACCGGGTGCGCAACCCGACGTTTGAGCAGTGGGCTCACCGGATCAGTGCGGTGCTGTTTATTGCGCTGGGCGCGGCAACGCTTGTTTTGTAGGAGCGGCCGATCGGCCGCGAAAGATCTTCTCTGTCGGAGAGGGATCGCCGTCGATCGACGGCTCCTACAGGTCTTTCTGGTTGACGCGCTTCATCAGCTCTTCGGCACTTTCCTTGCGTTCGGAGTAGCGATCGACAAGGTAGTCGCTACGGTCGCGGGTCAGCCAGGTGAACTTCACCAGCTCCTCCATCACGTCGACGATACGATCGTAGTAGCCGGACGGCTTCATTCGGTCATTTTCGTCGAACTCGAGAAACGCCTTGGCCACCGACGACTGGTTCGGGATGGTGATCATGCGCATCCAGCGGCCAAGAATGCGCAGCTGGTTTACCGCGTTGAATGATTGCGAGCCGCCGCACACCTGCATCACTGCTAAAGTTTTGCCCTGGGTCGGGCGCACTGCGCCGAGCGATAGTGGAATCCAGTCGATCTGCGCTTTCATGATGCCGGTCATGGCGCCGTGCCGTTCCGGCGAGCACCAGGCCATGCCTTCGCTCCAGCTGACCAGATCGCGCAACTCCTGCACCTTGGGGTGGCTGACATCTTCGCCGTCCGGCAGTGGCAGCCCGTGCGGATCAAAGATGCGGGTTTCACAGCCCATCCTTTCCAGCAGGCGTGCGCACTCCTGCACCAGCAGACGGCTGAATGAGCGCGCTCGCAGCGAGCCGTACAGCAGCAGAATGCGTGGCGGATGGTTGGCGCGTTCCGCTGGCTCAAGACGTTGTTGGTCGAGGGCGCGAAAACAAGCTTCGTCGAGCGCGGGAAAATCATTCATTTACAACACCAATTTATAGAACCAAGGCACCCGTAGGAGCGGCTGATCAGCCGCGAAGATCCTTCGCCGTCGGTCGACGGCTCCTACGAAAGGAAATCCGTACCCTGTAGGAGCGGCCGATCGGCCGCGAAGATCTTTCGCCGTCGGTCGACGGCTCCTACAGTGAGCTACTCCGGGAACCAGTGGCGGGTGCGGTTGGCGATGGCCACCAGTGACAGCATCACCGGCACCTCCACCAGTACGCCAACCACGGTGGCGAGCGCGGCGCCAGAGTTAAGTCCGAACAGGGAAATGGCGACCGCCACCGCCAGCTCGAAAAAGTTCGAGGTGCCGATCAGACAGGCCGGTGCGGCGATACGATACGGCAGCTTCATTACCTTGGCAGCAGCATAGCCAATAGCAAAGATGCCATAGGTCTGGATCAATAGCGGAATGGCAATCAGCAGGATCACAAACGGCTTTTCAACAATGGTGCCGGCCTGAAAGCCGAACAGCAGCACCACGGTCAGCAGCAGGCCAATCACAGAACCGGGCTTTACCTGATGAATAAACTTCTGCAGCTCGCCGTCACCACCTTTTGCCATTACCTGATGGCGTACCAGAGCACCTGCCACCAGCGGCAACAGCACATACAGCAGCACCGACAGCAGCAAGGTTTGCCACGGTACGATAATGTCGCTGATGCCGAGCAGCACCGCTGCAATCGGCGCGAACGCGAAGATCATGATGATGTCGTTGACCGATACTTGAACCAGGGTGTAGTTCGGATCGCCTTTGGTCAGTTGCGACCAGACAAATACCATCGCCGTACAGGGCGCGACGCCCAGCAGGATCATGCCGGCAATGTATTCGCCGGCACTTTGCGGATCAACCAGATCGGCAAACAGCACGCGGAAAAATACATAACCGAGCAAGGCCATGGTGAACGGCTTGATCAACCAGTTGATCACCAGCGTCAGCCAGATGCCCTGCGGTTGCTTGCGGATCTCCTTGATGGCGGCGAAATCCACTTGCACCATCATCGGGAAAATCATCGCCCAGATCAGCACCGCCACCACCAGATTGACGTGGGCATATTC
>JBECKT010000030.1:0-17915 GCA_040235405.1 Alcanivoracaceae bacterium | reverse complement strand
GGCCGCGATTGCTCCGAAGAAAATCGCGGCCGGTCGGCCGCTCCTACGGTTTGTCGAATGAATCAGCCGGCCAGCTCGGCGCGCATCAGCTTCTTGTCAAGCTTGCCAACGCTGGTGCGCGGCAGTGCATCCACAAACTTGATCCGGTCCGGCACGCCGTACTTCGAGATCACGCCCTTGTTGGCATAATCCATCACCAGATCCTTGATGCCTTTTTCATCCGCTTCCGCACCCGGCTTTTTCACCACCAGCGCCAGCGGCCGCTCGCCCCATTTTTCATCCGGCACGCCGATCACCGCGCACTCGGCCACACCCGGGTGCTGCAGCACCAGCCCTTCAAGATCGATCGACGAGACCCACTCCCCGCCGGTCTTGATCACGTCCTTGATGCGATCGGCGATTTTCAGCCAGCCGTCCGCGCTCATGGTGGCGATGTCGCCGGTGTGCAGCCAGCCGCCGTGCCAGAGATGTTCCGAGTTGTCCTTGTCGTGCAGATAACCCTGGGTCAGCCAGGGCGCGCGCGCCACCACTTCGCCCTGGGCTTTGCCATCGTGCGGCACGTCGTTCATGTTTTCGTCGACGATGCGGATCTGCACCATCGGCACCGGACGGCCGGTCATAGTGCGGTACTGTACCTGGGTATCCAGATCAGCCTGTTCCAGCTCCGGTGGCAACAGCGCCAGTGTCATCAGCGGGCAGGTTTCGCTCATGCCGTAGCCGGTGTAGATATCGATGCCGCGCTCCAGCGCGTTGCGGGCCAGCGCCGCCGGCAAGGCAGAGCCGCCAATGATCACCTTCCAGCCTTTCAGGTCGACACTCTTCGCCGCTTCGGCGCCGAGCAGCATCTGGATGATGGTCGGCACACAATGCGAGAAGGTCACTTTCTCGGTGACCAGCAGTTTCAACAGCGTGGCCGGCTCGTAACGGCCCGGGTAGACCTGCTTCACGCCCATCATGGTGGCCATGTAGGGAATGCCCCAGGCGTGCACATGGAACATCGGCGTGATCGGCATATAGATGTCATTGGCATTGAACTTGCCGTGACCACTGCCGCTCAGTGCCGCGCGGCCGGCATAGGTATGCAGCACCAGCTGGCGGTGGCTGAAGTAGACGCCCTTCGGCAGGCCGGTGGTGCCGGTGGTGTAGAAGGTGGTGGCGCGGGTGTTCTCGTCGAGATCCGGGAAAGCGAAATCGGTGCTGGCTGCTTTCAGCAAGCCCTCGTATTCACCGGCGATATCGACCTTGCTGTCCTGCGGGCCGTCACCGTCGTCCAGCAGCACGTATTTTTTTACCGGCTCGATCCGGTCCTTGATGGCATCGAGAATCGGCAGGAATTCGCGATTGACCAGAATGACGTCATCTTTGGCGTGATTGATGGTGTAGAGAATCTGTTCCGGCGACAGCCGCACATTCACGGTGTGCAGCACCGCGCCCATCATCGGAATGGCAAAGAAGCACTCCAGATAGCGATGGCTGTCCCAGTCCATCACCGCCACGGTGTCGCCCGGCTTGACGCCAAGGTTGCTCAGCGCCGACGCCAGTCGCCGTACCCGCTCGCCCAGATCACGGTAGGTCATGCGCAGCTTGCCGGCGTAGACGATCTCCTGATCCGGCGCGCTGCCTACCCCGGCTTCAAGAATACTGTTGATCAACAGCGGGGAAGAATAAGCCGACGGGGTGCGGGTGATGCTCAGATCCATGATCGAGTCCTCTGTTGGTATTGTGGGTTCTATAACGGGCCGGCGACCTGCCTGTTGGCCGCCGTCAGAATTCAGTGCCGCCGCGGGTGAGTTTGACCGGATCAAGCAACTTTTCAAGTTGCTCACGGGACAGATCGGTCTTCTCACAGGCCACGTCGATCACCGGTCGACCACTGCGAAACGCCTCCTTGGCGATCTCCGCTGCGGCGTTGTAGCCGATCAACGGGTTCAGGGCTGTCACCAGAATCGGGTTTTTATTGATGGTTTCGGCCAGATGCTCACTATTTACCCGAAAGCCCTGTATCGCCCGCTGATCCAGCATGGTCATACCATTGGCCAACGAGGCAATCATGCCCAGCAGGTTATCCGCCACCAGCGGCAGCATCACGTTAAGCTCGAAGTTACCGCTCTGTGCGGCGATGGCGTTGGCCTGATCCAGCCCCATGACCTGCGCGGCCACCATGCATACCGATTCGCAGATCACCGGATTGACCTTGCCGGGCATGATCGACGAGCCCGGCTGCACTGCCGGCAACATGATCTCGGCGAGGCCATGTTGCGGGCCGGAGTTCATCCAGCGCAGGTCATTGCAGATTTTCATCAGCACCACGGCGAGGCCGCGCAGCGCCGAGGACAAGGCCAGCGGCCGGTCAATGGCGCCCTGGCCGGCAAAAAAGGAATCCATCGGCTGGAAATGCTGGCCGGTCTTTTCGCTCAGGTGGAGGCAAAAGCGCGTGGCAAAATCCGGGTGACAGTTCACCCCGGTACCCACTGCCGTACCCCCCTGGGGCAACCGCAGCAACCCGTGCAAGGCGCCGGTCAGCTTGCCTTCGGCATCGTCGAGCTGTGCCGACCAGCCACCGAGCTGTTGGCCGAAGGTGATCGGCATGGCATCCATCAGATGAGTACGGCCGGGCTTGACCTGCTCCGCCAGTTCGATGGCGCGGCTGCGGATGGTGTCGTTGAGTTGCCGCAGTGCCGGCAGCAATTGCTGCCCCAGTGCCAGCACCGCAGAAACGTGAATGGCGCTGGGAATGGTGTCGTTGCTGCTCTGGCCGAGATTGACGTCGTCATTGGCGCTGACCACTGTGCCGGCCTGCTGGCACAAGTGGGCGATCACTTCGTTAACGTTCATGTTGGTGGAAGTGCCGGAACCGGTCTGGAACACATCCACCGGGAACTGGTCGGCGAGCTCACCTTCGGCAATGCGCATGCCGGCTTTGACAATAGCAGCGCTTTTCTCCGCCGGTAACAGACCCAGGGCATGATTGACCTCAGCGGCCGTCACCTTGATCAGGGCCACGGCGCGGATAAACCGGTTTGGCAGGGGCCGGGCAATGGTGAAGTTGTCGATGGCGCGCTGGGTCTGGGCGCCCCACAGGGCGGCGGCGGGAACCCGCACTTCGCCGAGCGAATCCTTTTCGGTGCGATAGCTGCTCATCACGGCTGTCCGGTGGCTCGCGGTCTTCCTTTGTACCGCCAGCGCTGCCGCGCAACAACCTTTAGTCAGCGCCTGCCTGCATGGCATCGGCCAGCTCTTCGGCACTGAGCACCACGGCGTCGCCAGAGTCACCCGGATTCACCGCGACCTGAATGTTATCGCCGGTCAGCCCCGGCACCCAGCGCTCGAACCAGACATCCATCGGCACCGCCCGTGGCACCAGTGCCGGATCATTGCTCCACTGCTGGGCTGAGTCTGCATCGACCCACAGCGGCAGACACTCTTCGCCATCGCTGTTCAACAAGGCAAAGGACTCGCCGTCACTGAGTACGAACAGCTCGTCCTTGCCGGCGACCTGTTCAATAAACTGCTGGTAGCGTTGCTCTGCATCACTCATGACGACTCCTGGTTGATTTCAACAATTTTCAGGGTGTTGGTACCGCCGTGCACGGCAAGGTAGTCACCCTTGGTGAGGATCACCCGGTCGCCGGGGCCGGCCACCTGCATCTGCACCAGTAGCTCCACCGCGCGCGCGTTGATCTCGTCGGGGTGAATCGCCGCGCTATCAAAATGCACGGTTTCGACCCCGCGATAGATCGCCAGTTTACGGCGAGTTTGTGCGTGCGGGGTAAAGGCAAAGATCGGCAGACCGGAGCGGATTCGCGACATCATTCGCGGAGTATTACCAGTCTCGGTCATGCTGATGATGGCCTTGACGCGGTCGAGGTGATTAGCCACCGACATGGCTGCCCCGGCGATGGCCTCATCGATTTTTCCAAGCCGGTCCATCGTTCGTGCTTTCAGCATATGCGTCTGGTAAGTGCGTTCGGCCCCCATGATGATGCGGTGCATGGCCCGTACGGTCGCTTCCGGGTGATCGCCCACTGCGGTTTCTGCCGACAGCATCACCGCGTCGGTACCATCGAGCACGGCATTGGCAACATCCGACACTTCTGCCCGGGTTGGTTGCGGGCTGTGAATCATCGACTCCATCATTTGCGTCGCGGTAATCACGAAGCGATCAAGATCGCGGGCCCGCTGGATAATATGTTTTTGCACACCCACCAGCTCGGCATCACCGATTTCCACGGCCAGATCGCCGCGCGCCACCATGACGCCGTCGGAGGCGCAGATAATGTCATCCAGTACGGCGGTGTTACTGACCGCCTCTGCCCGTTCTATCTTGGCGATAATGCCACCTTCACCGCCCGCCGCTCGATAACGATCGCGCGCTTCGTCAACGTCGGCGGAATCCCGCGGGAAAGACAGCGCCAGATAATCAACGCCCATGTCAGCCGCGATGATGATGTCAGCCAGATCCTTTTCCGTCAGGGCCGGCGCGGTCAGGCCGCCGCCCTTGCGATTCACACCCTTGTTATTGGACAGCTTGCCGCCGACGGTCACGATGCAATGCAGGGCATTGTCACGAACGTCATCAACCTGCATTTCAATCAGGCCGTCATCCAGCAGCAGGGTATCGCCAACCCGGCAGTCAGGGACCAGCTCCTTGTAGGTAATACCGACCCGGCCCGGTTCGCCGGCCATTTCATCCATACCGGCATCGAGCACGAATGGCTCGCCATTCCTGAGCACAACCGGGCCGTCACGGAACCGGCCGATGCGGATCTTGGGCCCCTGCAAGTCGGCCAGAATCGCCACCGTGCACTGCTGCTGATCCGCCGCCGCACGGATCCGCTCGGCAATCTGGCGGTGATCCTCGGCGCTGCCGTGAGAGAAATTAAGCCGGAATACGTTCACGCCGGCGCTAATCAGCCGGGCGAGCATCGCCTCCGGGGCGCTGGCCGGGCCGATGGTGGCAACAATCTTGGTGCGTCTGAACATGGTCATATCCGTGATCAATGTGCCGACAAGGATACCAGCGGAATCTGTTACCGTTTGCCTGCGCGGAAAAATTTTCATTTCAGCGATCAGGCGCTAAGCTGCTCGCATCGTGCCGGCATTCAGGATGTCCGTCACAGGACCACACTCTCGGGACTGCACATGAAGCGCATGAAGACCCTCGACGCCGCCTGGCTGGCGGTGGAATCCGATGACACCCCGATGCATGTCGGCAACCTGCAGATTTTCTCGCTGCCGGAAGGGGCACCGGATACCTTCCTGCGTGATCTGGTCGCCCGGATGAAGGGGGGCCGGGATTTTGCCCCGCCGTGGAATCACAAGCTGCTCAATCCCGGCAAAATCGGCCGCACCCTGACCCCGGCCTGGAAAATCGATAACGATCTGGATCTCGACTACCACGTGCGCCATTCGGCCCTGCCCAAACCCGGCGGCGAGCGCGAGCTCGGCGTGCTGATCTCGCGCTTGCACAGCCATCCGCTCGATTTCAATCGACCGCTGTGGGAGAGCCATATCATTGAAGGGCTGGAGAACAACCGCTTCGCGCTCTATACCAAGATGCACCACTCACTGATTGACGGCATCAGCGGCATGCGCCTGCTGCAGCGGGTACTGTCGACCGACCCTGATGCACTCGACATGCCGCCACCATGGACGGTGCGACCGGAACGGGTAAAGCTGATTGGCGGCAACCCGGTCCACGAGACCCATGGTCTGGAAGCCGCCATCGAGGCGCTGCGTGGCCAGCTGAAAACCCTGCCGAAGCTGGCCGGAGCGCTGAGCAAGCTGGTTCGCCACGAAGAAGGCAGCCCGCTGGTTGGCCCTTTTGCCGGTCCTCCGTCAGTGCTGAACAAGCGGGTCACACCGCAACGTCGTTTCGCTACCCAGCAATACAACATGCCGGCACTACGCGAGCTGGCCCATCGGGCCGATGCCTCGCTCAATGACGTTGTCCTGTACCTGTGCAGCAGCGCCCTGCGTCGCTTCCTGAAAGAACAGAACGCGCTGCCGGCCGACCCGCTTACTGCCGGCATTCCGGTGAATATCCGCGCCGCCGATGATCAGGGTACCGGTACCTCGATCAGCTTCATGATTGCCAGTCTGGCCACCGATGTGGCCGATCCGCTGCGCCGGCTGGAGGCGATCAAGGCCTCGACCCGCAGCGCCAAGGCGCATTTGCAGACCCTGCCGCGCAGCACCCTGACCCAGTACACCATGCTGCTGATGGCGCCCTACATGTTGCAGCTGGCCACCGGCCTCGGCGGCCGCGCCCGACCGGTGTTCAACATCACCATATCGAACGTGCCCGGTCCGCGCGAGCCGCTGTATTTTCAGGGTGCGCGGCTGGAGGCCATGTATCCGGTGTCGCTGATCGCTCATGGTGGCGCCCTGAATATCACCTGCGTGAGCTATGCCGACTCACTAAACTTCGGCTACACCGGCTGCCGTGACACCCTGCCGAGCATGCAGCGTCTGGCCGTCTATACCGGCGACGCGCTGGATGAACTGGAGCAGTTGTTTGATCGGGTCTGAGCTTTCCCCGGCGAAAATCCTACTTGCCGATACAGAAGCTGGAAAAGATTCTTCCCAGCAAATCATCTGCCCCGAATGCTCCGGTAATTTCTTCCAGCATCCGTTGCGCTGTACGCAGATCCTCTGCCAATAACTCACCGGCTTTATGTTGGTTCAGTTGGCTCTCGCCCTGTTGCAAAGATGCTAATGCCGACTCCAGTGCGGTCAGATGACGACGTCGAGCCGAGAAGCGGCTTGCACTGCCATGTTGATAGCCAACCCGTTGCTTGAGGGTCTGGCGCAACTCTGATAGCCCTGTTCCGGTTTTCGCAGAAATGGCCAGCGTGTCAAAACGGCTTTCCGGCATCTGCTTTGTCGCCGACAGATCCAGTTTGTTCAGCACCAAAAGAATCGGTACTGCCAGTTCGGACAGACGCTGATCTTCGTCTGGCAGAATATCGCTCAGGGCCTCAACCCTGTTTGTGGTTTCCGTAATATCAGCCAGCACCAGCAACAGATCCGCTTTTTCAATTTCCGCCCAGGCTCGGCGGATACCTTCTTTTTCAACCTGGTCCGGCGATTCACGAAGCCCGGCAGTATCAATCACATTAATGGGCAAGCCATCAATCTGGATGGTTTCCCGAAGCACGTCGCGAGTAGTGCCCGCTATATCTGTAACGATGGCAGCATCATGACCAGCCAGTGCGTTCAGAAGCGATGACTTGCCTGCATTCGGCCGGCCGGCAATCACTACCGTCATACCTTCCCGTAGTAGCCGACCTTGGCGGGCGACAACCAGTACATTTTCGGTCTGGTTAATCAGCTTGCGCAGATCCGCTTTCACTTTTCCATCGCTGAGAAAATCGATTTCTTCTTCGGGGAAATCAATAGCAGCTTCGACATACATACGCAGTTGAATGAGGGCTTCAACCAGCTGATTAACTTCCCGAGAAAACTCCCCCTGCAGCGAATGCATGGCAGCGCGGGCTGCTGCTTCACTGCCGGCATCAATAAGGTCGGCAATCGCTTCTGCCTGGGTCAAATCAATACGGTCATTCAGAAACGCCCGCAGGGAGAACTCGCCGGCGCGGGCTTGCCTTGCTCCATAACCGATACAGGCGCGGACAATCTGGTCGAGAATGACAGGACCTCCGTGGGCCTGCAGTTCCACCACGTTTTCGCCGGTAAACGAATGCGGCCCGGGGAAAAATAACGCCAGCCCTTCATCGATCTGTCTGCCGCTGTTATCCAGAAACGCAGAAAAATGAGCGTATCGCGGTGTTAGCACCAATCCCGGACGCAATACGCTGCTGGCAATATCCAAAGCAGCCGGGCCAGACAGGCGAATTACGCCGATGCCGCCCTTTCCGGGTGCGGTGGCTACGGCAACGATAGTGTCTTGCGTGTCGGTCATGGCGGAAAGTGTACAGACCGGAGCGGCGGGGACGAAGTGATTACTGAGTGCAGTTCCCCTCCCCCGTTGGGGGGAGGGTGACAGATTATTCGTTTTCGATCTTGCGGGTGATCACCCATTGCTGGCCGATGGAGAGCAGGTTGTTAGTCAACCAGTACAGCACCAGACCGGATGGCATCCACAACATGAACACGCTGAAGATCACCGGCATCCATTTCATCACCTGAGCCTGAGTGGGGTCTGCCGGCGCTGGATTAAGCCGCTGCTGGAACCACATCGAAGCACCCATCAGCAACGGCAGAATGAACCAGGGGTCCATTACCGACAGGTCATTCAGGTACAGGAACGTCGCCTGACGCAGCTCCACGGATTCCAGCAGGGTGTAATACAGGGCAATAAATACCGGCATCTGTACCAGCACCGGCAAACAGCCGCCGAGCGGGTTGATCTTCTGTTCCTGAAACAGCTTCATGGTTTCCATCTGCTGTTTCTGCCGGTCGGCCTTGTACTGCTCACGGATACGAGCCATTTCCGGCGCAACCTTGCGCATCTTCGCCATCGACCGGTAGCTGGACGCCGACAGCTTGAAAAACAGCAGTTTGATAATCAGAGTCAGCAGAATAATTGCTACACCCCAATTGCCAACCCCCATACCAATATCGATGACATTGCCAAACAGGGTGATCTGACCGCTTTGCAGGAAAATCAGCAGGGCAAAGATCGGCTGGGCAATAAACCACAACCAGCCGTAGTCCACCGTCATGTTCAGACCAGGACTGATCGATTCCAACACATCCTGCTGTTTCGGCCCGGTATACAGCTCACTGTAGAGAACCCGTTCGGTGCCGGGCGATACGATGGTAACCGGAGAAACAAAGCGCAGCAGGTATTCGTCACTGGCAGATAGCCAGGTTGCTGAATAAGTGTGTCGTTGCAGCCGGTCTGGAACCCAGGCGGTGACGAAATAATGCTGGATCATGGCTATCCAGCCGCCATCCTGAGCCGTTTTCATCGACTCTTCCTTGATGTCCTTGAATGGCAGCTTGTTGTACGAGGTTTCGCTGGTCCAGTAGGCCGCCCCCAGATAGGTCGGCATCGGCACAAAGCCGCCGGTGGCCGCACTCGGGTCATCGCTGGCATCGCGGCGAATCTGACCGTACAGAGCACCGTGCCATGGCTCCGAGCCGTTGTTGCGGACCACGTGGGATACCCGGATCAGGTAGCTGCCACGCTCGAAGGTGTAACGCTTGACCAGACTAACGCCGCCTTGCTGCTGCAAGGTCATATCCACGTTCAATTCGTTATCGCGATCATCCAGACGATAGCGGCTTTGCGTGGCCTGCCAGGTCGGCCGCCCGGCCGCAGTATCGGTGCCATTTGGGCCCACCAGGCCGCTCTGTACCAAATACCTGATATTTTCGCTCTGCTGCATCAGCAGGAACGGCTGCTCCGGAGTTTCTGCATGCAGTGGGTACTGCGGCAACGCCAGGCGGATGATGTCGCCACCAAGACGGTCAATTTCCAACTGAAACACGTCGGTGCTGACGGTAATGACGCGGTCACTGCCGGCAGCTGCCGGGGCAGCTTCAACACTTGCTGCTTCCGGTGCCGGCGCCGCTACCGCAGGAATTTCGCCGGCTTCCGGTACGGCTTCATCCGCCGCCGGAACAGGAGCAATAACCTGCCCGGTCGCAGGACCGTCAGATACGGGCTGAACCTGGACGTAATCACGCTGCCAGGCAAGGATCATCATGTAAGTAACCACGGCAATCGCGGTCAGAACGAGGGCACGCTGGATTTCCATAGCGGGTTCAACATATCGGCGAGAAAAGCGGCCGGCAGTTTCTCAGTCCGGGGCACGCTTGGCAAGCAGCTTGGCCCAGACTTTATCCAGCTCTTCAGCAATCTGGCGTTTGTCAGGATGGCGCAAGTCTGCGCGGACCAGCACGACGACATCCAGACCTGCCAGCTCTGCGGTGCGATGTCGGAACGACTCACGGATCAACCGGCGCAGCAGGTTGCGATCCACAGCCCGCTTAACCCGACGTTTGCCGATCACGATACCGAGCCGCGGAGCGGCACGGCGGTTTTCCGAAACGAGTAACAGAAAATGCTGGCTGCTGGCACGCCATTGTGGCTGGTCAAACAGGGGTTTGAATTCAGACGGGGAAAGCAGGCGGTGCTGACGGGGAAATCCGGTCGTAATGGAGTTCTTGCTGGATAGAGTCATAACGGCGACCGCAGGCGGGGAGTCTCGGCGGTCTTTCTGCCGCCCCGTCAGGGGGGGCAGACGCGATCAGGCGCGTTAGACGCAGAGGCGCTTGCGACCCTTGGCACGACGACGGTTCAGCACAGCACGGCCATTGGCAGTCGCCATGCGGGCACGGAAGCCATGGGTACGCTTGCGGCGAATGTTGCTGGGTTGAAAAGTACGTTTCATCGTCGGTCTCACAGATTCTGGTAATGCGAAGGGCGGCAATTCTAGGCAGAGGTCGGGGGATTGTCAATGCGAGGGTTTTGCGGTTCTTCAGCGGTAAGTAAGTATTAAAAGATATTTAAATTCTTTTTTAGTTATTACTTGTTATAAGGGAGGACGATATCTGTGGATAACCAATTTTTATTTAATAAATACAAATAGATATGTTATTCACAACCCTGCGGAAGATGGCTGAAAACAGGGCGGACAGTAGCCGTGGAACCGGGGATGAAATCACGATGTTCCCCGGAAGGTGGTTTTCTCCACCCTTCGCCCCCAGTGCTCAGACTGGATTATTAACAGTCTTATCCACATGGGGAAAAGCAGGTTTTTGTTCGCTGGCCGGGGGGTAAAACAGGGTATAGAATGCCTGCTTCTTTGGTTTTCCCGGCAAGGCTTTGAGACGTGTCTGAAGAACTGTGGCATCGCTGTTTATCGCGTCTCGAGGACGAATTGCCGTCCCAGCAGTTCAATATGTGGATCCGTCCGCTACAGGTAGTGGCGGCTTCTGACGGCCGCAGCCTGACCTTGTTTGCTCCGAATCGCTTCGTTGTTGACTGGGTGCGTGACAAGTATCTGGAGCTGATCTGCGAACTGATGGGTGATCTCGGCAATGCCGGTGCGCCGAAGATCGAACTGGAGGTGGGTTCATCCAGATCGGTCACGGAGGTGGTGCTTGGCACCCCGGCTCTGCGGACCAAACCCGATACCGTGCCAGTGCAGGTCAGCCAGGAGATCGTTGAGGCCCCGGCCCATCAGCATCGTTCCAACCTGATTACCGGCTATACCTTTGACAACTTTGTCGAGGGCAAATCGAACCGGATGGCATTCGCTGCAGCGCAGCAGGCCTCTGAGAATCCCGGTACCCAGGGCTATAACCCGCTGTTGTTTTATGGCGGTGTCGGTCTGGGTAAGACGCACCTGATGCACGCGGTGGGTAATGCCATTTTGCAGAGCAAGCCGAATGCCCGGGTGGTGTACCTGCACAGTGAGCGCTTTGTTCAGGATATGGTCAGTGCATTGCGTAACAAGACCATTGAACAGTTCAAGCGTTTTTACCGTTCGCTGGATGCCCTGCTGATTGACGATATCCAGTTTTTCGCTGGTAAGGAGCAATCCCAGGAAGAGTTTTTCCATACCTTCAATTCCCTGATCGAGAATGGTCAGCAGGTGATCATGACCTGTGACAAGTACCCGAAGGAGATTGATGGCCTGGAGGACAGGCTGAAGTCCCGGTTTGGTTGGGGTCTGTCGCAACCGCTGGAACCACCGGAGCTGGAAACCCGGGTAGCTATCCTGAAAAAGAAGGCCGAGGAAGCGAAGATCGAGCTGCCCAGTGAAGCTGCCTTCTTTATTGCCCAGCGCATCCGTTCCAATGTTCGCGAGCTGGAAGGGGCGCTGAAACGGGTGATTGCCCATGTCCGCCTGAGCGGTGCGGTAGTGGATATCAACCTGGTTCGTGATGCCCTGAAAGACCTGCTTGCCAGTCATGCCCGGCAAATCAGTATTGATAATATTCAGCGAGTGGTGGCGGAGTACTACAACATCAAGTTGAATGACATGTTGTCGGCGCGGCGTAGCCGTTCCATCAGTCGACCTCGGCAGGTGGCCATGGCACTGGCGAAGGAGTTGACCAGCCACAGTTATCCGGAAATTGCCGATGCTTTTGGTGGCCGTGATCACACCACAATCATGCATGGCTGCAAGAACATCGGAAAATTACGGGAATCGGATGCGGATGTGGAACGGGATTATCAGAACCTGTTGCGCACCCTCACCTCTTAACAGGAAAACCGGAGACGGGAAGGGATCATGAAATTCAGCATCAATCGCGAACAGTTGCTCAAGCCGCTGCAGCAGGTAGCCTCGGTGGTTGAACGCCGGCAAACCCTGCCGGTGCTGTCGAATGTCCTGCTTGAAGTCTCCGGGGGCCGGTTATCCCTGACTGGCACCGATCTGGAGCTGGAGCTGGTTGCCCGTCTGGAGATCGGCGGCGAGATCCGTGACGGTGAGACCACGGTACCGGCACGCAAGCTGGTGGACATCTGCAAGAGTCTGCCGGCGGAAGCGGATATCCGGTTCGAGATTGATGGTGAGCGCTTACTGATAAAATCGGGCCGCAGCCGCTTCACTCTGGCTACGTTGCCGGCAAGCGAGTTTCCAAACCTGGAAGAAAAGACAGAGGGGTCTGTGTTTGCAATCGCACCGGGTGCCCTGCGTCAACTGATTGATAGAACGGCTTTTTCCATGGCTCAGCAGGATGTGCGTTACTACCTGAACGGCATGTTGTTCGAGCTGCGTCCGGGTCGCCTGCGCACCGTGGCTACTGACGGCCACCGCCTGGCCATGTGTGATGCCGAGCTGGAAGCCATCAAGGATCAGGCCCAGGTGATTCTGCCGCGCAAGGGTGTAATGGAATTGGCCCGACTTCTCGGTGACGCAGCCGCTGAAGTGGAGGTCATTGTTGGCAAGAACCACGTCCGGGTTGTCGCCGGGGAGATCACCTTTACCTCGAAGCTGGTCGACGGCAAGTTTCCCGAATACGACCGGGTGATTCCGAAGAAGTGCGATCGTCTGGTCAATGCTGATCGGGAGACCCTGAAGCAGGCTCTGGGACGGGTGGCGATTCTTTCCAACGAAAAATACCGTGGTATCCGGGTGCAGCTGGCAGAAGGCAGCCTGCGCATTCAGGCTAACAACCCAGAGCAAGAAGAAGCCGAGGAAGAAGTGTCCGTGGACTACAACGGTGCGGCGTTGGAGATTGGTTTTAATGTCAGCTACCTGCTCGAAGTGCTGAACGCTATTCACGGTGACACGGTCGAGCTGCAGCTCGGTGATAGCAATAGCTCGGCACTGGTGGCGGATCCATCTGCCCGCCAGGCGCTGTATGTTGTTATGCCGATGCGTCTCTGACCCATTCTCTGCGGGCGGACCTTCAAGGTACGCCCCTGCCCTCTTCCTGATGCTGCAACGTTTTCACCTTCACCAGTTTCGTAACTATCGCGACCAGAGCTTCGCGCCAGACCCGGCCGTCACCGTAGTTACCGGGGAGAACGGTTCCGGGAAGACCGGTTTGCTTGAAGCCATCTACCTGCTTGGCGCCGGACGCAGTTTCCGAACCTCCCGCCTGTCCAGCCTGGTCATGGCGGATTTCCCTGATTGCACCCTGTTTGCCGAGGTGGAATCGTCCCAGGGGAATCGCCGCGTCGGGATCAGGCGAGATCGGCAGTCCCTGCTTGATGCCAGATTGGATGGAAACCGGGTTTCCGGGCTAAGTGATATTGCCCGGCTGTTTCCGGTGCAGGTGCTTCATCCGGGGACAGTGGAGCTGGTTGAGGGCGGATCTTCCGCCAGGCGTCGCTATCTGGACTGGGCCATGTTCCACGTGGAACACGAATTTATCGAAGAATGGCGCCGTCTGCGCGGGGCCGTGGATCAGCGTAATCGGCTGTTGAAAAAGCCGGCGCTGAAGCTGCGCGAACTGGTAGTTTGGGACCGGCAGGTTGCCGAGAGTTCTGCTAGAATCGACGCCTTGCGACGACGGCATCTGCCGTTGTTGGTAAGGCTTTTCGAGGAGGAGTTATCCGCCTTCTCCGGGGCTGTGCCGCCGGTTGGGCTGGCCCTGCATTCGGGCTGGGCGGCCGGGGAAGATATCGCTGCCGTGCTGGCAGCAACGGTCGAGCAGGATGTTCGTCGCGGCTTTACCGGTAAGGGCGCGCATCGTGCCGACCTTTTGCTCAGCAGCGAGGAAGGTTCGGTCCGTGAGGTGTTCAGTCGGGGTCAGCAGAAGATTGTTGCCTACGCTATGGTAATGGCGCAGGTCCGGTTGATCAGGGAGCTTGCTGGCCGCGACTGTCTGATGTTGGTGGATGATCTGACCTCCGAGCTGGACCGAGATAATGCTGACCGGGTGATGAGCGCGGTGATCAGGGTCAGCCGACAGGTAATTGTCACCTCGCTGGACCCGGCGCTGGCGCCACTGGGCAAGGAAACGGATTACACAGTGTTCCACGTGGAACATGGCACCCTGAAAAAGGTGTAGCACAGGGATAAGGGACTCCGGACATCTGACACCGGAGCCATTTGATATTCAGGTAAGGGAAACACTCCATGACAGAGCAGACTAGCTACGACTCCTCCAGCATCAAGGTCCTCAAGGGTCTGGACGCGGTGCGCAAGCGCCCCGGCATGTATATCGGTGACACCGACGACGGCACCGGCCTGCACCATATGGTGTTCGAGGTGGTGGATAACTCCATTGATGAGGCGTTGGCCGGCTTCTGTTCCGAAATCAATGTCATCATTCACCCGGATGAGAGCGTTACCGTTACCGACAATGGCCGCGGTATTCCCACCGGGTTGCACGAAGAAGAGGGTATTTCCGCTGCCGAAGTCATCATGACGGTGCTGCATGCGGGCGGTAAGTTTGATGACAACACCTATAAGGTTTCAGGCGGTCTGCACGGTGTCGGGGTATCCGTGGTCAATGCCCTGTCGGAAGAGCTCAAGCTGACGATCCGTCGGGCTGGCAAGGTTCATGAACAGATCTACCGTCATGGCGTTGCGGATGCCCCGCTGGCGGTGGTCGGTGAAACCCAGGGTACCGGCACGGCGATACGCTTCCGCCCTTCCCCGGCGACTTTTACCAATATCGAATTCCACTACGACATCCTTGCAAAGCGTCTGCGCGAGCTGTCATTCCTGAACTCCGGCGTCCGTATTCACTTGAAGGACGAACGCAGTGGCCAGGAAGACCTGTTCGAGTTTGAAGGCGGTCTGTCGGCCTTCGTTACCTATCTGAACGGCAACAAGACCCCGCTCAACAAGGTGTTCCACTTCCAGTTCGATCGCGAAGATGGCATTGGGGTTGAAGTGGCTTTGCAGTGGAACGATTCCTACAACGAAAACATCCTCTGCTTCACCAACAACATTCCGCAGCGTGACGGCGGTACCCACTTGGCCGGTTTCCGCGCCGCCCTGACCCGGACCCTGAACAGCTACATTGAAAGCGAAGGTTTTCTGAAAAAGGAAAAGGTGGCCACCACCGGTGATGACGCCCGCGAAGGCCTGACCGGGGTGATTTCGGTGAAAGTGCCGGACCCGAAGTTCTCCAGTCAGACCAAGGACAAGCTGGTGTCCTCGGAAGTGAAACCGGCGGTGGAATCGACCATGGCCGATCTGTTCAGCGATTACCTGCTGGAAAACCCGGTCGAAGCCAAGCAGATCGTCCAGAAAATCATTGATGCTGCCCGCGCCCGCGATGCTGCCCGCCGTGCCCGCGAGATGACACGCCGCAAGGGTGCGCTGGATATCGCCGGCTTGCCCGGCAAACTGGCCGATTGCCAGGAGAAAGACCCGGCGCTGTCCGAACTCTATATTGTCGAGGGTGACTCGGCGGGCGGTTCCGCCAAGCAGGGCCGTAACCGCAAGAACCAGGCCATCCTGCCACTGAAAGGCAAGATCCTTAACGTCGAGAAGGCCCGCTTCGACAAGATGCTGTCCTCCGCTGAGGTGGGTACCCTGATCACCGCACTGGGCTGCGGTATCGGCCGTGACGAGTACAACATCGCCAAGCTGCGCTACCACCGTATCATCATCATGACTGACGCCGATGTTGACGGCTCCCACATCCGCACCCTGCTGCTGACCTTCTTCTTCCGTCAGTTGCCGGAGCTGATCGAGCGCGGCTACATCTATATCGCCCAGCCACCGCTGTACAAGGTCAAGAAGGGCAAGCAGGAAACCTATATCAAGGATGACCCGGCGCTGGAGGAATACCTGACCTCGATCGCGCTGGAGAACACCGCCCTGCATCCAGGCAATGATGCCCCGCCGATTACCGGCGAGCGCCTCGAAGCCCTGATTAATGAATACCGCAGCGTGATGAAGATCGTCGATCGCCAGTCGCGCGTATTCCCGGCCACGGTACTGGAACAACTGATTTACCTGCCGACCCTGAGCGAGGACAAGCTGACGGATCAGGCCTTCATGGATGACTGGTGCAAGCGCCTGAATACCATGGCCAACGAAGCGGCTGACGATATCCACCGCTATGAAGTGGCTGCGGTGAAGGATCCCGAGCGAGAATGGTATCTTCCAAGTGTGCGAGCACTCGCTCACGGCGTACACCGCGACTACCGTATCAGTGTCGACTTCATTGCCTCACCGGACTACCTGAAGATCAAGACCCTTGGCGAGAAGCTGGAAGGCCTGCTGGCCGCGGATGCCACCGTGCAGCGTAACGAGACCCGCAAGCCGGTAGCGGCCTTTGACGAGGTGCTGGAGTGGCTGATGGCCCAGGCCCGCAAAGGCACCGGCATCCAGCGCTACAAGGGTCTGGGCGAGATGAATCCGGAGCAGCTGTGGGAAACCACCATGGACCCGGAAGTCCGCCGCATGCTCAAGGTCACCATCGAGGACGCCATTGCGGCGGATCAGATCTTTACCTGTCTGATGGGCGACGATGTCGAGCCGCGCCGGGAGTTTATCGAGACCAATGCGCTTTATGTGTCGAACCTGGATATCTGATCCTGTCACCGATAGCTCGAAAGCCGAGCGCCCAGAGCACTTCGAGAAACGAACCGGCTGAACGGCGCCGGGGGATGCAGCGTTAGTCTGGCGCAATCAGTTGGCCGGGATAGTGCTGAACGATCCACTCGCGGACCTCGGTCCTGACCTGCTCGGTGGATTTGCCGGAGACAGTGATTGGCTTGCCAATCACTACCCGGACAGTGCCGGGGAAACGCTTGATCGAACGTGCTGGCCAGCAGTCGCCGGAGTTATGCACCAGCGGCAACACCGGCACGCCGGCATGTACCGCGAGCGCAACGCCGCCGCCGTTGAAGCGGCCGAGGGTGCCGGGAGGCTGGCGGGTGCCTTCCGGATAGATCACTACACTGATGCCGGCATCCAGTCGCTGCTTGCCGACCCGCAGTACGGTCTTGATCGCCTGAGTGCCCTTGCTGCGGTCGATCGCAATCGGCTTGAGCAAAGCCAGAGCCCAGCCGAAGAATGGCACCCACAGCAGTTCGCGCTTGAGAATGGTGGTCTGTGGTGAAATCAGCAGTTGCAGGTAAAAGGTTTCCCACTGGCTTTGGTGGTTGGCCACCACCACCACGGCCTGATTACGCGGAACGTTTTCCAGCCCTTCCACTTCCACTCGAATACCGTTCAGGTGTTGCACCAGCCAAAGGGTGGCGCGAGTCCAGTGACTGACAAAGCGGTAACGCTGCTCAAATGACTGGAACGGCGCCACCAGCAGACTGAGCGAGCTGTGAATGATGCCCATCAGGTTGTAGAGCACAAAAAACAGCATGCTGCGCACGGCGATGAAAGGGGAATATGTTCTGGAGGAGCTTGTTCTTGAAGACATGTACTTCATCCTGCGACGGGGGGTTGCAGGAGCGGCCGATCGACCGCTCTCCTGCGATGAGTGCGATGTGCTTATCCGAGTTCGGAAATATCTGCCACCTGCAGGAACAGCCCGCGCAACCGCGCCAGCATGGCCAGACGGTT
>JBECKT010000027.1:0-5318 GCA_040235405.1 Alcanivoracaceae bacterium | reverse complement strand
TGAGCGCCCCAAGACTTCTTTGTAGTATTGATGGCCTGGGCCTTTCGTTTCAAGATAGTGCGTCCACTGATAACACTTAGTCATGATTTGGCCATATTCATACCAAATTAGCTCTTCCTTCAATTCACCCTTTAATAGATTTATTGAAACGAGATTAAATATTTCAATTATATTGTGGATATCTCCGTTGCCACTGCCGCCCTCTGAGAAGAAGTTATCCAGGTGCTCTTTTCTCCCATCAGGATAATGAAACTCCAGCTCTGGCATCCCGAGTGGATTATTAGCATGAAAAGCTCCGATAAAGGTTTCAATTTGATCATTACCGATATGCCTTCTCATGAAGTCCAAAATCTTAAAGGTATTTTCAATTTTCCTTTGTTGAAGGTTGAACCGAAAGGTTCTTATGGCCATGAGAAAACCAATCACACCTAAGGTGATTGCAATTAGATCCTTGTTGTCAGTGATAAAGCTCACTTACTCTCCTTGATAGGCAGCTGTATTCATTAGAAACGTCGACATAACTCCAGGCCGACTTAACGTCTTTCATGTTTTGCCGCCCCCTGAAGGAATCATTATTCACATCAATCATTTATCCGGCCACAAAAAATATCATCTTCGGCAAAAGCACGAAGCGTCGATATAATTCGGAGTGCTTGGTGTGGGATGTCAAAATGATATCTCCGTAGAAAGCGCTTTTATTCCATGAGCTTAGCGGTGCCGCCTGCAGTCAGCCCAGACAGTTCAACCGGCGGCCGGTGAGCCAAGCCTGCCCAGTGCCCACTCCACATGCTCCCGCACCATCTCCGGCACATCTTCCTGCCGCTGCCTTAGTGCCGCAATCACCTCCACCGAGCCCGGCCCATTCCCCAGCGCCACTGCCAGGTTCCTTAACCACCCGGCATAACCGGTGCGCCGTATCGGCGAGCCTTCGGTGCGTTGCAGGAACTCCTGCTCACTCCACATAAACAGCTCCAGCAACGAAGCCTGGTCCAGGCCATGGCGCGGTTTGAAATCCCCCTCATCGCTGTGCCGGGCAAAGCGATTCCACGGGCACACCAGTTGGCAATCATCGCAGCCGAAAATGCGGTTGCCGATCAGCGGGCGCAGTTCAACGGGAATCGAGCCCTTGTGCTCGATGGTGAGATAGGAAATACATTTGCCGGCATCAAGTTGATACGGCGCGATGATTGCCGCAGTGGGGCAGATATCGATGCAGGCGCTGCAGGTGCCGCAGTGGTTGCTGGCAGGTTGATCCACCGGCAACGGCAGGTCGGTGTAGATTTCGCCGAGGAAGAACCAGCTGCCGGCTTTGCGGTTGATGATCAGGGTGTGTTTGCCCTGCCAGCCGAGGCCGGCTTTTTCCGCCAGCGGCTTTTCCATCACCGGGGCGCTGTCGACGAAGGCGCGGGCCAGTTCGCTGTCTTTTACTGCGTGGCGAATCTGCTGCGCCAGTTTGCCGAGCCGTTTGCGAATCAGTTTGTGATAGTCGCGGCCCAGCGCGTAGCGAGAGATATAGGCCTTGTTCGGATCACGCAGCACGTCCATGGTGGCTGTGTCGGCGGGCAGGTAGTCCATGCGCAGCGAGATCACCCGCAGGGTGCCGGGTTCCAGCTCCGCCGGGCGGCTGCGTTTGCGGCCGTGGGCGGCCATCCAGTCCATGCCGGCCTGATGGCCGTCGGCCAACCAGGCATCCAGCCTTTGTTCGGCCAGGGTCAGGTCGGTGTCGGCAATGCCGACCTGCTGGAAGCCGAGTTCACGGCCCCATTGCCTGATTTGCGATGCCAGTTCGGTTAGGTCCACGGAAGCCCATGAGCTTGTCAGCAGGGAGGGCTATAATCGGCGCCATTCACGAGGGGTGCAAATATGCCAGCCAGAGAGTTTCCGGACATGCTGCATAACGCAGCCGGGGTGCGCGAGCTGGATCGCCGCGCCATCGAGCAGGCCGGCATTGCCGGCGAGACGTTGATGATCCGCGCGGGCGAGGCGGCGTTCCGGCGGCTGCAGGAGCATTGGCCCGGTTGCCAGCAGCCGGCGATTGTCTGCGGCGGCGGTAATAATGGCGGCGATGGTTATGTGGTGGCGCTGCTGGCGCTGCGCGCCGGGTTGCAGCCACAGGTGTATGCCACCCTGGCTCCCACGGATCTGGGCGGCGATGCCCGCACCATGGCGGACCGGGCGCTGGCGGATGGCGTGCCGGTAACGGTGCTAAGCCAGACCCGGCCGGATTTCAGCGGCCATGATCTGGTTGTCGATGGCCTGCTCGGTACCGGCCTGAGCGGCCCGGTGCGGGCCGGGCAGGCGGTGCTGATCGACACCATTAACCAGTCCGGCCTGCCGGTGCTGGCGCTCGATATCCCTTCGGGCTTGAGTGCCGACACCGGCGCTGCGCTGGGAACTGCAGTGCAGGCCGATGTCACCGTCACTTTTGTTGGCATGAAGCGCGGCCTGCTGACCGGCGCCGGGCCGGCGCTGTGCGGCGAACTGTATTTTGAGGATCTGGCCATTCCGGCGGAGATCCAGCAGTCGCTGCAGGCGGATTGTCAGCGCGTGCTGCTGCAGGATTTGCCGGCGGTGCTGCCACGGCGCCGCCGTGATGCCCACAAGGGTGACCATGGCCATGTGCTGATTGTTGGCGGCGACCATGGCTATGCCGGCGCCGTGCTGCTGGCCGCCGAGGCGGCAGCACGCAGTGGCGCCGGGCTGACCAGTGTCGCCACCCGGCCGGCCCATGTCAGTGCGCTGATCAGTCGGCGCCCGGAAATCATGGTGCGCGGGATTGAGCAGGACAGTGATCTGGCGCCGCTGCTGGCTCGCGCCAGTGTGGTGGTGTGTGGCCCCGGGCTGGGGCAGGACGTCTGGGGGCTGGCGCTGCTCCGTGCGGTGCTGGCCAGCAATCTGCCGCTGGTGCTGGATGCCGATGCATTGAACCTGATCAGCACCCATCAGCTCCAATGGGGCTCAATGGCGGTGCTGACACCGCATCCGGGTGAGGCAGCGCGGCTGCTGGATGGCAGTACCGCCGAAGTGCAGGAAGATCGCTTTGCTACGGTACGGGTTCTGGCCGGGCGTTATCAGTCAACGGTGTTGCTGAAGGGCCCCGGCACCCTGGTTGCCGGGCCGGATACCGCCTTGGCGCTGGTCCATGCCGGTAATCCGGGTATGGCCAGCGGTGGCATGGGCGATGTCCTGTCCGGCATTATCGGCGCGCTGCTGGCGCAGGGGCTGGCGCCGTTTGATGCCGCCCGTTTCGGCGCTTTGGTACACGCACTGGCGGCGGATCGCGCGGTGCTGCATCAGGGCGAGCGCGGCCTGCTGGCAACCGATCTGATGCCGCATGTGCGGCGGCTATTGAATAGTATGGAATCCTGAGGCTGCGTAGGAGCCGTCGATCGACGGCGAAAAGGTTTCGCGGCTGGTCAGCCGCTCCTACGTGGCACGGGCAGTTTAATTAACGACGGGATAGAGGGTGACGACTGAAACGCTTTGGCTTGCCGATGACGCTGCTACCGAGGCGCTGGGCGGCGCGTTGGCAAAACGTGTTGCTGACGGCGTGGTCTGGCTGCAGGGCGATCTCGGTGCCGGCAAAACCACGCTGGTGCGTGGCTGGTTGCGTGCGCTTGGTCATGTCGGCGCGGTCAAGAGCCCGACCTACACCATCGTTGAGCCGTACCGTCTTGATGATCAGCCGATTTACCATTTTGATCTGTACCGGCTGGCCGATGCCGAGGAGCTGGAAATGATCGGCGGGCGCGACTATTTCGACGAAAATGCACTCTGTCTGGTAGAGTGGCCGCAACGGGCCGGCGCGGCGCTGCCGAAGCCGACACTGGTTGTAACACTGACGCCATCTGCTGGCGGCCGTGAAGCAACGCTGAACTTCCCGGAGTCCGCACAGGCATGATGAGGTGGTCAGTCCGAATGCTGCTGGTGATGCTGTGCTGCTGGTGCAGTGCGGTGGTCGCGGCCCAGCGTATCGACTCGGTGCGGATGAGCAAGGCGCCGGACTTCACCCGTCTGGTTTTCGATTTGCAGGGCCCGCTTGATCATACCGTCGACAAGCTCAGCAACCCGGATCGCATTGTTGTTGATCTGAACGGCGCCAGCCTCGATTTCAATTTCGCTACGCTTGATCTGGGTAACACCCCGATTCGCGAAATCCGCACCGGCCAGCATGCCGCCGACAAGGTGCGGGTGGTGCTGGATCTGCACAGTGCCCAGCGCCCGAAAACCATGATGCTGCCGCCTGCGGACGACAGCGGTTGGCGACTGGTGGTGGATCTGCTCAATGATCTCGACCCGGAAGGCGACAAGGTCGTAACCACAGCGCCGACTCGCGCGCCGGTGATCATGGGTGAAACCCGGCCGAGCGGCCGACCGATGATCATTGCTATTGATCCCGGTCACGGCGGCCAGGATCCCGGCGCTATCGGCCCGAGCGGTTCACGGGAAAAAGATGTGGTGTTGCAGATTTCCCGCCGTCTTGCCGATCACATCAACAAGCAGCCGGGCATGCGTGCCGTGCTGGTGCGTACCGGCGACTACTATGTGCCGTTGGCAGACCGACGCCGGATTGCTGCCGACAAACATAATGCCGATGTCTTCCTGTCGGTTCACGCCGATGCCTTTACCGATTCGCGTGCCCACGGCGCTTCGATTTTTGCCCTGTCTCATCGCGGTTCGACCAGTGCCAAGGCCAGCTATCTGGCGCGCATCGCCAACGACTCTGACCGGGTTGCCGGGGTGTATCAGGAAGAACGGGAAAACAATTCGCTTTTGAATGTGCTGGCGGACATGACCACCACCGGCTCGCTTGCCCACAGCATGGTGCTGGGCCGGATGATGCTTGAGGAAATGGGGCAGGTGGTCAAATTACATGGTGATCGCACCAAGGTGGAACAGGCCGGGTTCGCCGTGCTGAAAGAGCCGCGCATGGTTTCCCTGCTGGTGGAAACCGGTTTTATTTCCAACCGCAATGAAGAAAAAAATCTGCGCAGCAGTGTCCATCAGGAAAAAATGTCCAAGGCTATCGTCAATGGCCTGAACAAGTATTTCGAGATGCATCCGCAGCCGGAAACCTGGTATGCCGAGCAACGGCGCAAGGGCGGCGGCTCGCGGCCATCGACGCACCAGATTGCCAGCGGCGAAACCCTGTCCTCCATCGCCCGGCGTTATTCGGTGTCGGAGAACTCGTTGCGCGAACATAACAAGCTGCGTGGCGATTCCATCCGCGCCGGTCAGGTGCTGAAAATCCCGCCGGGCTAAGGAATCTCTGAACAACTCGTAGGAGCGGGGCGCCCGCCCCCGGCCAAAGGAGCGGG
>JBECKT010000026.1:0-8382 GCA_040235405.1 Alcanivoracaceae bacterium | reverse complement strand
ATACATGATCTCTTCCATGCCGGCGTTATCCGGCAATCGCTCAATGGCGTCACCGGCAATGAATTCTGGCGTCGGTAGAACGTGCGAAAAAATCGTTACAGAATTAACCGCACGGACTACTTGGGGTGGCCCGTAGCTCCTGGAATCCGAGCTGACATTTCAAACTACCGAACTGTCCTCAACACCATCTTCGATCCGGATTGCACGGCGGACATCGCTGACAAAAATACGGCCATCGCCTCGCAGTCCGGTGTGCGCTTCGGTTTTCAGTACCTGGATCACTTCATTCACATACTGATCGTGGCAGACGATTTCCACTTTCACGTGCTTGACAAAATCGCCGGCTCCGTCAATCGGGTTGGCGGAACTGGTGTTGACCTTGCTCCGGCCGAATCCGACAACGTGGGCGACACTCATGCCGGTGACCCCCTGCACGCGATGCAGTGCCAGGGTCACGGCTTCCAGTTTGCGATGTTTGATATAGGCTTTGATCTCTTGCATGACAGTTACTCCGGATTAGTGGGATTCGCTCATGTCGGCGGGCTTGTCGGCAAACCAGTGATACAGTGCAGGAATAACCAGCAGGGTCAATATGGTGGCGGTGACCAGGCCGCCAACGACGACGGTGGCCAGTGGCCGCTGTACTTCACTACCGGTACCGGTGGCGAATAACAGCGGAAACAACCCAAGGGCGGTCGTGACGGCTGTCATGATCACCGCTCGCAGTCTTGCACAGGCTGCTCGCACACTGGCTTCGGCAATGGACATCCCGTCCTTGACCAGCTCATTGAGGTAACTGACCAATACCAGGCCGTTTTCGAGGGCGATACCAAAGAGGGCGATAAAGCCGACCGAGGCAGGCACTGAAAGGCTCTGGCCGCTTAACCACAGCGCGACGATACCGCCGACCAGTGCCAGCGGGATATTGAGCATGATAAGCAGTGCGTTTCGCAGGGACCGGAAGTTGACGAACAGCATCAGAAATACCAGCGCCAGGGTAACAGGAACCACAATCATCAGACGCTTGTTGGCCTGTTGCTGAAGTTCGAATTGTCCTCCCCATTTGAGGAAATACCCCGGTGGCAAGTCCACTTGCTCGGCGATGGCGGCGTCGGCCTCGGCCACGAAGGAACCGATATCCCGGTCGCGGACATTGGTCTGGATGGTGATAAAGCGCTGATTGTTTTCCCGGGTGATCTGGCGCGGCCCCACCACTTCCTCGATGTCTGCCAGTTCCTCCAGGGGGATACGCTGGCCAGAAGCGTTTTCGATAATGAGCTGCCCGATGACATCGGCCCGGTTGCGAGCGGACTCTTCAAGCCGGACATAGATGTCAAAACGGCGGATGCCCTCGAATACCTGTCCGGCCTCGCCGCCGCCCACGGCGACGCTCAAGGTGCGCTGCACATCGCTGACATTCAGGCCATAGCGGGCGATGGCATCCCGATTCAGCGTGATACGCAGTTGCGGCGTGCCGCCAATTTGATCGCGCTGGACATCCTGAGCACCTTGAACAGTGCGTATTACCTGTTCGATAGCCTGTGCTTTCTCGGCCAGAACATCCAGGTCGTCGCCGAACAGCTTGGCGGCAAGCTCGGCCTTTGTGCCGGTCAGCAATTCATCTACAGCCGCCGCGATGGGCTGGGTGAAGTTGAATTGTGCGCCAGGAAAGTCTGCGAATTTCTCGCCCATTGCTGCATACAGGCCGTCCAGTGTCTCCGCGCTTTGCCATTCGTCCTGGGGCTTCAGCGCCACGAAAATTTCCGCGTTATTCACCGGGTCGGCGTGGGCACCGACTTCGCCGCGACCAATCCGTGATACCACTTGAGTGACCTCAGGGAATGCGGCCATCAGTTGTCGCTCGAATACACTGATGGTCGTCTCAGCTTTTTCCAGCGAAATGGATGGCGCCATGGTGGCACGAATCAGTAGATCTCCCTCATTGAAGCGCGGGACGAACTCCGATCCCAGCCGTGGAGCGACCAAAATGCCAATAAGTAAAACCACAGCCGCAATCGTCAGCGCCACGCCACGGCGTGCCACCATGGTCTCTACCAGCGGTTGGTATCCTTTCAGCAGCAGGCTGACAATATCCTTTTGGGGTTTGTCAGCATCTTCCTGGGGACGCCTCATCAGCAGGGACGAGGCCACTGGCGCCACGATCAAGGCAAAGACGAGTGAGCCGAGCATGGCTACCGCCACGGTATAGGCCAGTGGCCGGAAGGTCGCTCCTTCTACACCCTGAAGGGTAAACAACGGCAAAAACACAATAATGATAATACTGATGGCAAACAGAATAGGGCGCGCCACTGCCTGACAGGCTCTGGCCACCAGATGCAGGCGCGATTCGTCCGGGGAGGAGTCACGCAACATCCGGTCGATATTCTCTACCACCACGACCGCGCCATCCACCATCATGCCGATCGCGATGGCAATCCCGCCCAGCGACATCAGGTTGGCGGAGATATCGAAGAATTTCATGGCGAGAAAAGTGAAGCCGACGGAAAACGGAATCGACAGTGCCACCACGATACTGGGTCGGAGCCCTCCCATAAACGCCAGTAACACCAGCGCTACCAGAATGATTCCTTGCAACAAGGCATTGATAACGGTGCTCACCGCCGCCTTGACCAATGTCGCCTGGTCATAATATGGCTGAACCTTGATGCCCTCGGGCAGGTTCTCGTTGATCGTGGCAAGTTCCTGCTTGACGGCGGCGATGACCTGAGAGGTATTGCTGCCGATCAGTTTCAGCACCATCCCTACAACCACTTCGCCTTCGCCGTCCTTGGTGGTGAGTCCGCGCCTGATTTCGCCACCTATGTCCAATTCACCCAGCTGGTGCAGATAAACGGGCGTGCCGTCGATGGTTTTCACTACGATATTGCGCAGTGCCTCAAGGTCCGTGGCCAGACCCACGGAACGCACGATGTACTCTTCATCATTCTTGACGATGAACTGCGCCCCGGCGTTGGCATTGTTGGCCTCTATGCGCTCTTTGAGGTGGGGCAGTGATACGTCATATCGGAGTAGCGCGTTGGGGTCGATGCGCACCTGGAATTGCTTGACCTCACCGCCAATGGAAAGGACTTCCGTCACGCCTTTTACCGTCTGCAGGTTGAACTTGACGATCCAGTCCTGTACCTCCCGCAACTCGGTGTTGCTGTATTGTCCGCTGGTGTCCTCCAGCACGTAGAAAAGAATCTGGCCAAGCCCGGTGGTAATGGGGCCCATAACCGGCTCGCCGAAGCCGTCGGGAATAGTCCCCCGGGCCACCTGTAACCGTTCCCCCACTAACTGTCGGGCAAAGTAGATGTCAGTGCCGTCCTCGAAGTAGATGTTGACCACCGACAGACCAAAGTTGGAGATCGACCGCACATGATCCAGTTGCGGCAAGCCATTCATGGCACTTTCGATGGGGTAAGTGACGTATTTCTCTACCTCTTCCGGCGCCAGACCTTCAGTTTCCACAAACACCTGCACTAAAGACGGTGAGATGTCCGGGTAGGCGTCAACAGGCAGGGTTCGGTAGGCGGAGTAACCGCCGATAAGCATTGCCAGGGAGATCACGACAACCAGCAGTCGGTTCTCCAGCGCAAGACGGATAATAGTTTGCATACTGTTTTCCCGCGATTAGTGGTTGTGGCCGGATTCAAATTCGCTTTTCTGAAGTTCCGCCTTGAGCACAAAGCCGCCCTTGGAGACATATTTTTCGCCAGCGTTCAGGCCTTCCAGAATCTCGACCTGATCACTGTCATTGCGGCCAACCGTTACCGCGCGTGGCTGCCAGGTTTCGCCTTGTTGCACAAATATGGTCGGCTGGCTTTCAACATCAATGACGGCGCTTTGGGGGACCACCACGGCGGCAGGGAATTCATCGAGGGTAATGTTCGCCTTGATGAACATGCCAGGCTTCCATTCCAGGTTCTCATTGGCCAGAAAAACGCGCGCCAGGCCGGTGCGTGTGCCTTCTTCCACAAGGGGCGCTACATAATCGATGCGGGCGTCAACCGATTCAGGTCCGTGAGTAGTCGTGATGCGCACGGGCTGCCCCGCTTTTACACGCGATATCTGTTTCGGATAGAGGGAGATGTCTACCCAGAGAGTTGATAAATCCGCGATAACGAAAGCAGTATCGTCCGGGGACAGATGTTCTCCCTGCGTCACCTGGCGTTTGATGACTACGCCGTCTATCAGGGATTGCAGCGAAAAGCGTACGAGTGTGTCCGAGCTCTCTGCTTCCGCGAGTGTATCTCCCGCCTTGATGTGGTCACCAATCCTGGCTCGTATCCTGGTGATTTTTGCCGGGAAACGCGCAGAGATTTGTGCCACAGCTTCCTCGTTGAGTCGTACTTCCCCGGGAAGAGATGCCTGCTGGCGAATAACGCCGGCCTGGGCAGACGCGATTTCGCCTCCGAACTCACGCAGAAGTTCGGCGCTGAAGGTCAGTTCTGGCTCTTCATTTTCCTCATGACCCTCTTCTTCGTGAGCGTCATGGTCTTCTTCGTGCTTTTCTTCGTGGTCCCCCTCATGATCTTCATCATGGTCATCATGGAGAGGGCCTGGTTCATGCTGTGCTTTTTCCAGTGTGTCCTGCTCACTTGCATGGGCTTCTGACGCAAACAAGGTGCTGGAACTGGTCAGGAGCAAAATCACCATCAGCTTCGGGATTACTTTTTTCATTGTGCGATCTCCTGCTCACCGCTGAGGGACAGGCTCAGGCCGGTGAGGCGTTCAATTTCGTTACGGCGCTGGTGGAAGCGGGCGGCGAGTTCAATAGCCTGCTGTTCGAGAGCAATCTGTTCCCGCCGGGCGCTGGTCAGGTCAAGCAGGCTGTAGCGGCCGACGCGGTAGCCTTTCTCGATGTCACGGTAAAGCTGACGGGCGAGAGGCAAAGCGCTGTCCTCGACCAGAGCAAGCTCCTCGCGAACCAGCGAAAGGTTTCGATACAGGGCTTGCAGCGCCGCGACCAGCTCTATCCGGCGAGCGTTCAGCTGTGCCTCGCTTTCGGCAAGTTGAGCCTGGGCGCGGGCGATATTGCCGCGATTAGGGTTGCGCAGGTTCAGGGGAATGGACAGGCCTGCCACCAGAGTGTTGTCGTCAGTGAGTCGGTCGTGGCGCGCACCCAGCGTGATCTCTACGTCCCGCCGACCATTGGCCCTGGCAAGGCGCATCTGGGCCTCCTGTAGCCGGGTTTCGTTGGCCAGACGCATCAGGTCGGGCGCCTGATCAAGCTGCGCGTTGATAGCCTGCAGCGTGGGCAATTCAGGCAGCGGGCGCAGGGCAGTCACGGGAACCAGATCCGCAACCCCGGTTTCACCCCAGAGTGCTGCCAGCTGCTGACTGGCCGCATCGCGTTCCACCTGGGCCCGTTGCAATGCAATATCGGCTTGCCGGGAGGCCAGCGTCAGACGGGTAAGATCTGCCTGGGGCGCGGCGCCGGCACGTACCCGCCGGCGGGCGGCGGACTCCGATTGTCGGGTAAGCCCAAGGCTGCGCTGCGCCAGCTCGACCTGCTCCTGCATGGTCGCCAGAAGGATGTATCGGCTGACTGCCTCGCCCAGTATGTCCAGCCGGGCCTGCTCGTAGGCCAGACCCGAGTCGTCCCGCGCCAGATTGGCTACCGCGATGCGTTCCCGGCGCTTTCCGCCCAGCTCTATGACCTGGCTGAGCGCCAGCGTCAGCTCGGCACCGTTGACGCCATCAGCCGGCGCCTTGCCAGCCAGGTTTTCTGCTTCCAGTGTCAGCTTGGGTTGTGGTCTCAGTGCCGCCTGCAGACGGTCGGCATCCGCTGCCTTGAGGCGGTACGGAAACGTTGCCAGGGTTGGATTGCGCGCCAGCGTAAGGTTCAGTGCCTCAGTCAGGGCGACAGGTTGTCCGCCCGTTTGTGGGCCGGGTTCTGCCCAGGCCATTTGGCTGGCCAAAGCGCCCGCCATAGCCAGCGCCCACAGGCGGCGGCCGAGTATTCGGAAATGCATGCGTTACTCCCGTTACGACAGTCACAGCGGCACGAGGCCGCAAAGAAAGGGTCAGGACTGCAACGGGCTATCGGGAGGGGGGACCGGGGGGCTGTAGGATGGCGAGTCAGGTGTCACCCCGTTCAGGGGTAACCAGTCCCGGGTCGGACCCGGGACAGGTATGCCGATGTCATCACCAGCGAGAACCAGCGGGCTGTGGCTGTGGCAGCTGTGATGGGAGGCACAATCGGCTTTTTCAGTATCGTGGCCCTGAGCATGCTCGGCGAGATGCCCGTCATGATGCATTTGGGCAAGCACCTCTTCCTGCACGGAATGAACCGCCTCTTCTCCCAGAACCACCACCGCATTCACCAGCATGAACACGGCCAGTATCAAGGCCGTGACAGCAGTTCTTGTGGGTGATTGGCGGGTCATTCGCAGCGGTTCCAGAGTCATTTCCGATGAATGCGCGTAGATACTAGCAGCCCACTGCGCCGCGTCAATGTGTGCTATCTGTCGGCTGCGATGCTTCCCGGCGAGCCTGGCGCAATATGGACACGGCACTGTGGGTGAACAGGCTGGCCATGATCAGGGCAAAGATCAGGTCCGGCCAGGGGGAATCCAGCCACGCAACCAGCACGGCGGCCACCAGCACGCCCAGGTTGCCGATGGCGTCGTTCCGTGAACACAGCCAGACGGAGCGGACGTTGGCGTCACCATCGCGAAAGCGCATCAGCAACAAGGCACTGACCACGTTGGCCACCAGTGCCAGTACCGCGACACTGCCCATCCACAGCGCCACCGGCGGTTCCGGACGTATCGACGCCTGCAGCGTCATGATCAGGACCGTGGCGCCCATGACCAGCAGCGACAGGCCTTTGAGGGTCGCCGCGCGACTGCGCCACAGCAGCGGCTTGCCGATCACCCACAGGCTGAGCGCATAGGTTGCGGTATCGCCGGCGAAATCCAGCGCGTCAGCCTGCAGTGCCTGTGAGCCGGACAGCGCGCCGGTGACCATCTCGACAGCGAACATGATCGCGTTAATGCCGATAACGATCCAGAGTGTCCGGCGATAGGCTGGCGACTGACCATCAAAGCCTGTCGTGTTGTTGCAGCAGTCCGCCATGTGGGAGCTCCTTGTGCGGTTCAGTTGTACTGGTCGGGATTCCATGCAAGCATAAAACCTGTAGTCATTGTAGGTTCAAGCCTATGTCCACCATCGGAAAACTGGCCCGTGATGCCGGCTGTACAGTCAGCCTGATCCGGCACTATGAACGCGAAGGGCTGATGCCGGAGCCAGCACGTACGGAGGGTAATCAACTGTCTGACCACCGTCTGTGCGATCACCAGCATGTTACAGGTTCAAGTCCTGTTTGGGTCAGGAATGATGTGTCATTGACGGACCAAAAAAGATCAGGGAGGCGCCAAAGAGGCATAGGGCGGCGCCGGCGATGTCCAGAGACGATGGCGTTTGTTTTTCCACCAGTGCTCCCCACAGCAGAGATGCGATGATGTAAACGCCGCCGTAGGCTGCGTAGGCGCGACCAGCAAAGCTCGCCTCAATCTGGGTGAGGGCCCAGGCGAAGCCGGCCAGGGCCAGCATGCCGGGGATCAGCCAGACAGCAGACTTGTCCATCCTGAGCCATGCCCAGAATGAAAAGCAGCCGGCAATTTCCAGTAATGCGGCGAGGGGAAACCAGTAAACAGACGACATGATTATTCCTTGTAATCAGAGTGGTTTGACAGGCCCGCGCGTGATCTCCTGTCCGCTGCGTTGATGCTTCATGCCCAGCCACCACAGCCCGAAGCGGAACAGCCTTTCGGCAATTTTCTGGCCGCTTGCGCTGGGTATGATTGCGCTGAGTCGAATAATCTCTCTGGATACCCAGTCGGGCTTTCTCTGGAAGAGGGGGCCCAGCAGAGCAACCTGCTGGGGCTTGTAAGTTTCAGCCACTGCGCACACTGACCAAGCCACCAATCGCTCCCGCCATGGTGGCAATACCACCAACAGTGCTTTGAATCTTGTTTGCTAATTCAACCTGGCCACTCGCCCAGATCAAAATCAGAATAAGAAAAACCAGAACACAAAGAGCCGTAACCATGACTGTTCCAGCGGTAAAATTACCTTTTGGTGCCATGTTGTAGGAAATATAGGAGAAGATGACCCCCCCAAATAACGGCTCTTCGTAGAAGAGTGTGAATTTACTGCATAATAGAGCCTGTTCCGAGTGCTTGTCAGACAAGCTTCATGAAAGGGGCTTGCCCAGCAGGCGCTGTTCAACTTCCTCTTGCGTGTACGTGCGACCTTCGTCCAGATCGCGCAAGCCCTCCTCCAGTTTTTGCCGGACGTACAGGGCGTACAGGGCATCATCAAAAGTGGCTTGCTCCGGAAGATGATCGGCAATGTCATGAACGATTTGCTTGA
>JBECKT010000065.1:0-6953 GCA_040235405.1 Alcanivoracaceae bacterium | reverse complement strand
CCTACTTTGGCGAGCCCCGCCAATCCGGCTCCAGCCATAGAGTCTACAAGACTCCCTGGCAGGGAGATCCGAGAGTCAATATCCAAAATGCCAAAGGTAAAGCCAAGCCATATCAGGTACGGCAAGTGTTAGCTGCTATCGAGCGTTTGGAGGCGGAAAATGGCTAAATTTATTGATCGTTATACGTATCGAGTGACTTGGTCAGAAGAGGACCAAGAGTATGTGGGATTGTGCGCCGAGCTTAACAGTTTGAGCTGGCTCGAAAAGACTCCGGAGAAGGCGCTAGCAGGCATCCGAAAGTTAGTTAAAGATTGCATCCATGATATGGAGGCAAATGGCGAAGCTGTGCCGGAGCCCATTTCCACCAGGAATTATAGTGGAAAGTTTATGGTTCGCGTGCCTCCGCAGACGCATCGATCTTTAGCAATCCAAGCTGCGGAAGCAGGAGTAAGTCTCAACAGGCTCATCGCAAGCAGGCTGCATTAATCACGTAACAAGCCAGTGCAGACGAGCGCCGTTGCGCCGGCTGACCGAGTCATTAAATGGCTCTGTCTTTTTATCTTCTCTAAGGTTTAAGTAATACAGACTCACTGCCAGTAGTTGGCCGTTTAGCATCAGGCTCTGTGCCGGACACATATCTGGTAGCTTCGTTTTTGGTGCCGTTAGAGCGATGTGTTCAAGCTTGAGGTGAATCGGCAAGCCTGCCCGCTCATCCGATGTTAGGATCATTAAGGCACTGCTGATCATTACCTCAAACACCGCTTAACCCAGACGTTGGGCGCCAGCAATCTCAGAGGATGAATACCATGGAACACAATGATAACGTTTCCCGCCACTACGCACGTGGGGACCTGCTCGACGCAATACTCGCCGGAATAACGGAACTGGGGAAATCGCCGGACACGGTTACGATTGATGACCTTGCGCCCGTAGATGAGTTTCACATTGGTGGTCGCCAGGCCAGTCGTGACTTTCTCTCTCAACTCGAAATTACGCCGGATAACCATGTCTTGGACGTAGGCTGTGGGATTGGAGGCGCGAGTCGGTTTGCGGCCCAGGAGTACGGATGTCGGGTAACCGGCACCGACTTAACGAATGAATATATTGAAACGGGAACCACGCTTTGTGACTGGGTTGGCTTAAGTTCCCGTGTGCGTCTCGTTCAGGGCAACGCTCTTGACCTCAGCCTTCCTGACGCCGCCTTCGACAAAGCGTTCATGCTTCATGTCGGGATGAATATCCCAGACAAACTGGCACTAGGGCGAGAAGTCTGGCGAGTGCTGAAGTCCGGTGCGCTATTCGGAATTTACGACGTTATGAAAACTGGCGAGGGAGCGATTGATTTCCCTGTCCCTTGGGCAACTGATCAGGATGGGAGCTCGCTTGGATCACCAGATGAATACAAGCAAGCTCTGGTAGCAGCAGGATTTGAAATCATCTGCGAGAGAAATCGCAAAGATTTCGCTCTTAAATTCTTCGCAGATATGAAAGCAAGGGCCGCCGCAGGAGCCCCACCACCACTTGGGCTGCCGGTAATCATGGGGGCCGAAGCAGCGACTAAAATTCAGAACATGGTGGCGAATGTTACGCGAGGAACCATCGCGCCGGTAGAAATCATTGCTCGGAAGTTGTGAGATTTGTAACGGCCCGTATGACGCCCAGCAAGTCGCCGCAGCTGACGTTTGACCCGCCTGGCGCAAAAGCAGGCGTCGCCTCAAACGCAGCTGAGCTCCAGCGTTATGACGAAAAGACGAGGATAGCGAGTGCCATATAAATTCGATATTCAGCACACCTATCATCAAGTAGCCTTAAAAAATTCAGCGATACATTTCAAAAGTATCGCGATTGGCATAACGTAATGTGCAACAGGTCTATCACGCAACAAGTTCAAACTGACTGGAGGACACATGGACATCATCAGCTTACTGATCTTTCTGGCAATCGGCGCTCTGGTCGGCTGGCTTGCAGGCAATATCGTCAAGGGGAGAGGGTTCGGCATCATCGGCAATGTCATCGTGGGAATTGTCGGCTCCGTGCTGGGTGGCTTTCTGTTCGGCCTGGTCGGCATTACCGCTGGCGGGCTATTGGGCTCTATCGTTATGGCGACAATTGGTGCGATTATCTTGCTGTATATAGTCAGCGTGATTAAGAAAGTCTAGGGAAGCTCTGAATAACCCGCAGGAGCGGTCGATCGGCCGCGATAGGCTCGGAAAAATCGCGGCCGATCGGCCGCTCCTACAACAGATATGGCAGTTTTTCAGAGGTTCCCTGGAAAATAACCGTCAATCTGGCAGTCATTCCTATATATCATGAAGGACGGGTTTAGCGCCTAAACTGGCGCCATGAATTCTGAGGGCACTCAAAACACTGTCTCCAACACCCGGCCATACTGCTGCCCGCCGAAGCCTTGCTCGAACTGATCGCCACTCCACGCCGGATGCCCCTTGATCATCACCAGCGGCACCACGCCATCGGTGCGATTCACGAGTTGATCGTGCTGAAACTCGTCGCGGTAGATACGTTGCACACTGTTGTGATGATCAAAGCGCTGTAACGCTTCCGGGTCGATCAGGATCAGGTCGGCCTGATCGCCCACTTCGATGCTGCCGCCCTTTACCCGGAATACCCTGGCCGCGTCTCGGGTCAGGCGTTTGACCATATAGGCGACATCCTGCTCACCACCCTGCGCGGCCAGTTTCAGGGCGCGCAGATTGCCGTCGTAGAACGCCATATTGGTGAGGTGGGCGCCGCAGTCGTTGAAGCCGGGCAGCAGCAGCGGGTCCATCAGCAGTTCGCGCACCATGTTCTCGTCACGGTTGGCGGACACGGTGTACCAGCTCAGTTCCAGATCAAAGGCGCGCAGCATGCCAAGCATAAAGTCGGCTTCGTCCTGCACCTGGCTGAAAAACCCGGCAATCACCTTCTGTTCTTCTGCTGAAATTGCCGCGCCGGCCTGTCGGTTAGCACTCAGCACCCGCTCGAACACCTGCTGGAAATTCATTCCCTGCCAGGCCGGCAACGGGCACAGATCAATCACCATATCTTCCAGGGTGCGATTGAAGGCGTAATCCTCAAGGCGCAGCAGTCGTTTCAGGCGGGCCGGGCCAAAGCCTGTCTTGCCGTGCATCCACATGGCTTTGAAGCGCTTGATATAGGCAGGATCATCCAGTATCCGGCGGCGGCCGGCGCGATCTTCCAGATCGATTTCGTTCAGCGCGCGCAGCTCTGGAATTTCTTCCGACAACGGCGTAACGGCGCCGTCTGACCAAACCTTGAACGGCGCCGCCAGTGCCTGCAGGTGGAAATCGCCATTCAGAAAGCGGGAGTTCAGCAAACGCGCCAGTAAGCGACCGAGACGAACGATCTTTCTGTTCGCCTGCACATCCAGCGCGGCCACCACGGTGGTGGTCAGCGGCTTACCGTGCAGACGGCCACAGCTGAGCAGGAAGGTACGAATGGTGCCGATGGTATTGTCTTTTGGCGGCGTTGCCTGCCACACCGCGCCGCGACGGCGCAGCACATCGGTAAGGCGTTTCAGTTCTGCATATTTGGCAAACTGGGTGGGAATGGTCTTGTCGGTGTTGGGCTGATTGGCAAGATAATGAAACGGTAGCGCATCGGTGGACATGCCAACATAGCCATTGTCCAGCGCCTGCTCCAACAGGGCCTCCATCTTCTGCAATTCTTCCTCGGTGGGATCGCGGGAAATGCTGGCGTCAAAACCCATCACCTCAATACGCAGCATCGAGTGCGGCAGCATGGCCACCACATTCGGGCCGAGACGGAGCGTATTCAGATGCTGAAGGTATTCACGCGGGCTGTGCCAGTCGACCTTATCCGCGGTGGCACGCAGCACCGATTTCGGAATGTTTTCGACGCGCGCGTAGCAATCAACGATGGGGTCAGCACCATCCTTGCGCTGGGCACCGAAGGCAAGGCCGAGGCTGCAGTTGGCGATGACAACCGTGGTGGTGCCATGACGCACGGACTCGGGCAGGCCCGGCGCCACTTCCAGCTCCAGATCATAGTGGGTGTGAATATCGAACAGGCCGGGCATGGCCCAGCGGCCAGTGCCGTCAACCACCTTGCGCGCCTTGCCGGCATCCAGCTTCACACCACGGGCGGCGATGCGGCCATCAGCGACGGCGATATCTTCACGCTTCGGTGAGGAACCACTGCCATCAAATACCGTGGCGCCCTGAATCAGGTAATCCCACTGCTGCTCACTCATGGCGGCCTCTTCTGTTATTGTTCGGTGACGTGCGACCGGTTATGGATATCGCAACAGATTGATGCCAGCGGAACGGAAGCTGTGAAAGCCGCTATATCTGTCGCAGGAACGGCCGATAGGCCGCGATTTCTCTGGTGCGGATCGCGGTCGATCGACCGCTCCTACGATTTGGTCAGATGCTGAACACTTGTTCGCGGTAATACTTCAGCTCTTCAATCGAATCACGAATATCGTCCAGCGCCAGATGGGCGCCGGATTTTTTCACGCCGTTCAATACTTCCGGCTTCCAGCGCCGGGCCAGTTCCTTGATGGTGGAAACATCCAGGTTACGGTAGTGGAAATACGCTTCCAGTTGCGGCATGCCGCGCCAGAGGAAGCGGCGATCCTGACAGATGCTGTTGCCGCACATCGGTGACATGCCGCGCTCGACCCACTGCTGCAGGAAGTCGATGGTTTCTGCTTCAACACGACGTTCGTCATACTCACTTTGCCGGACCCGATCAATCAATCCTGAGCCGCCGTGCTGAGTAGTGTTCCACTCGTCCATCTGACTAAGCACTGTATCGCTCTGGTGCACGGCGATCACCGGCCCCTCGGCAAGAATATTGAGCTGGGCATCGGTGACGATGGTGGCGATTTCAATAATCCGGTCAGTGTCCGGATTCAGGCCGGTCATTTCCAGATCAATCCAGATCAGGTTGTCGCGCTTGTTGGTCATTGCAGCCCCGTCAGGTTGGCGGAAATATCCCAGAGTTTTTCCGCAGCGTCGTGATTACGCGCCGCACGGCTCGGGGTTTTCTCGTGGCAGTTTTCGAAATAGCTTCCGTTGGCCTTGCCACCGACATCGCCGCTGGCCAGCCAGATAGAGGTACGCGCGCCCTGCTCCGGGGAAATCAGGAACAGCCGCAGCAGCTTGCTGAAGGTTCTTTCCAGCCAGTTACGCTCGGGCCAGATATTGGTGGACACCGCACCGGGATGCAGACAGTTGGCGTGAATACCGTCCGCCGCCACCCGCTCGGCCAGCGCCTTGGTGAACAGGATGTTGGCGAGCTTCGATTGCGCGTAGGAACGCAGCACAAAATAGCCACGCTCAAGCTGCAGATTGTCCCAGTGCATCCTGCCGGCAACATGGGCTCCGGAGGCCACGGTGATCACCCGGCCTTTGGCCGCGCGCAGGGCCGGCAGCAACAGGTTGGTGAACAGGAACGGGCCGAGGTGATTAACCGCGAAGGTCATTTCAAAGCCGTCGGCGCTTAGCTCACGCTTCATATTGGCAAGGCCGGCATTATTGATCAGCACGTCCAGTGACGGGTGTTTTGCCATCACTTCCGCCGCCGCCCGACGCACCGAGGCCAACGACGCCAGATCAATCTGGACAAACGCCAGCGACGCTTCGGGGTGTTGCTGGCGGATTTCTGCCATCGCTGCTTCGGCGGCATCCGGCCGGCGGCAGGCCAGAATCACGGTCGCGCCCATGCCGGCCAGCGTACTTGCCGCCACCTTGCCGATGCCACTGTTGGCACCGGTGATCAATACGGTTTTGCCCTGCATTGCCATGGCGCCCATGCTGTTCTCCCGGTGATCACACTTGCCGCACTGTAGCGCGAAGTGCTGGCCGGCCCAAGCATCGTCGCGCCAACATTGTGTCGGCGGCGCTCTGCCGCTATGTTGCCGGCCATGAGCAAACGCAATCTCAGCCGCCGTCAGCAATGGCGCATCGACAAGATCCAGGAAGAGCGCCTCGCCCGGGCGGCAAAACGTGCTGCCCGGGACGGCGACGAACCGACCGATGCCTTCGGCGCCGAGCAGCATGGTCTGGTCACCACCCACTATGGCCAGCAGGTGATTGTCGGTAATGAGCAGGGCGAATCGTTCCGCTGTCATTTCCGCGCCACACTGGAGCAGCTGGTGGTCGGCGACCGGGTGCTGTTCCAGCCGCCACTGAACCAGGGCGCTGCCCTTGCCACCGGGGTAGTCACCGCTATTGTCCCGCGGCAAACCGTGCTGCGCCGGCCGGACCAGTACGGCAACCTGAAGCCGGTGGCTGCCAATGTCGACTTGATGCTGGTGGTATTCGCACCTCAGCCGACCCCGTCGTCGGTGCTGCTGGACCGCTATCTGGTGGCCGCCGAGCTGAGCGATATCCGGCCGCTGCTGGTGCTGAACAAGGCCGACCTGATCAGCGACGCCGACCGTGAGCACATCGAGGCGCTGTGCACGCTGTATCGACGCATCGGCTACACCGTGCTGGAGGTATCGGCCACCGCTGGCGATGGTCTGCAGCCGCTGCTTCAGGCGCTGGCCGGGCACACCTCGGTATTCGTCGGCCAGTCCGGAGTCGGCAAGTCGTCACTGGTGAATGCCCTGTTGCCGGCGGCGGCGCTGGAAGTCAGCGAGCTGTCGAGCCGCTCCGGGCTAGGCCAGCACACCACCGTCACCGCCCGATTGTTCAACCTGCCCGGCGGCGGCCGGCTGATTGACTCCCCCGGGGTGCGCGAATTCGGCCTCTGGCATATCAGTGAAGCGGAGCTGCTTAGCGGCTATTGCGATCTGGCGCCGCTGGCCGGGCACTGCAAGTTCCGTAACTGCTCGCACCGTCACGAGCCCGGCTGCGCCCTGCGTCAGGCGGCGGAGCAAGGCGACATCAGTGCCGAGCGGCTGGAAAACTTCTACCGCATCGCCGACACCCTTGATGAGGAAGGCCGCGAGCGCTACTAAGCTG
>JBECKT010000062.1:0-23663 GCA_040235405.1 Alcanivoracaceae bacterium | reverse complement strand
GCAAATACCGAGAATATGAATGTGCATGTTTCTGGAGCTCCGGAAATCGTCGGGGCAGTGTAGCGGGCCGGGTTTCGGTTGGCACCTGCGAGGCTTATCAGTTCAGGTGGGCAGTGACCTTCGCCGGGCGAGGGGCATCATAGCCCGGTACACCAAGCGATTATCGGGGAGCGACTGTACCGAGGGTAAAGCCGCTCTCCAGAGCCTTGTCTGCCGACCAAAGACACCATCTTCACTCACGCCGGACAAAGTGATTTAAGCCCCCCATTCGGCTAGAATGCGCGCTCCCCGCAAACCCGGTTACCGAGAAGGCCCACTCATGTTTGGCAAAGACCACACCATCGCTGCGTTCGACCCGGAAATTCAGGCCGCCATCACGGCCGAAGAGAAGCGCCAGGAGGCCCATATCGAGCTGATTGCCTCGGAGAACTATGCCTCTCCGGCGGTGATTGCTGCCCAGGGCACGGTGCTGACCAACAAATACGCCGAAGGTTATCCGGGCAAGCGCTACTACGGCGGTTGCGAGCATGTCGATGTGGTCGAGCAGCTGGCGATTGATCGCGCCTGTCAGGTATTCGGCGCCGATTACGCCAACGTCCAGCCGCATTCCGGTTCGCAGGCCAACGGCGCCGTGTTTCTGGCCCTGCTGCAGCCGGGCGACACCGTGCTGGGTATGAGCCTGGCCCATGGCGGCCACCTGACCCACGGTGCGGCGCCGAACTTCTCCGGCAAGACCTATCACGCCGTGCAGTACGGCCTGAATCCGGAAACCGGGCTGATTGATTACGACGAAGTTGAGCGTCTGGCCGTTGAGCACAAGCCGAAAATGATCATCGCCGGGTTCTCGGCTTACTCGCAGGTGCTCGACTTCCCGCGCTTCCGCGCCATTGCCGATAAAGTCGGCGCTTACCTGATGGTCGACATGGCCCACGTCGCCGGCCTGATTGCCGCCGGTGTCTATCCGAACCCGGTGCCGTTTGCCGATGTGGTCACCACCACCACGCACAAGACCCTGCGCGGTCCGCGCGGCGGCCTGATTCTGGCCAGGCGTAACGAAGAAATCGAAAAGAAACTGAATTCGGCGGTGTTTCCCGGCATTCAGGGTGGCCCGCTGATGCATGTCATTGCTGCCAAGGCGGTGTGCTTCAAGGAAGCGCTGGCGGCAGGCTTCAAAACCTACCAGCAGCAGGTGGTGAAAAACGCCAAGGCGATGGCGTCGGTTTATATCGAGCGCGGTTACGATGTGGTTTCCGGTGGCACCGAGAATCATCTGTTTCTGGTCAGCCTGATCAAGCAGGGCATCACCGGCAAAGACGCTGACGCCTGGTTTGGCAATGCCCATATCACCGTCAACAAGAATGCCGTGCCGAATGATCCGCGCAGCCCGTTTGTCACTTCCGGTTTCCGGGTTGGTACGCCGGCGGTGACCACGCGTGGTTTCAGTGAGGCGGATTGCCGCGATCTGGCCGGCTGGATGTGTGACATCCTCGACAGCAAGGGCGATCAGGCGGTAATTGATGCTGTGCGCGAGAAAGTTTCCGCGATCTGCGCGCGTCTGCCGGTGTATCAGCACTGAACTCTTTCATAACCGGGAAATGCAATGCACTGTCCGTTCTGCGGCGCTGACGATACCAAGGTAATTGATTCCCGCCTCGTTGCTGACGGTGGGCAGGTACGTCGGCGCCGCGAATGTGGCAGTTGCGGCGAGCGTTTTACCACCTTTGAAACTGCTGAACTGGTGATGCCACGGGTGATCAAGTCCGATGGCAAGCGCGAACCGTTTGATGACGTCAAACTGCGTGCCGGCCTGATGCGGGCGCTGGAAAAACGTCCGGTCAGTCTCGAAGCCGTGGATGCGGCGGTGACCCGGATCACCCACAAGCTGCGCGCCACTGGCGAGCGTGAAGTGCTGGCCCGGGTGGTGGGTGAGCTGGTGATGGCGGAGCTGCGTCAGCTCGATACTGTGGCCTATGTACGTTTCGCCTCGGTCTATCGCAGCTTTCAGGATATTTCGGATTTCCGCGCCGAAGTTGATCGTCTCGAGCAATCGAAGGATGCTTAGTTATCCTGATCTCCTGTAGGAGCGGTCGACCGACCGCGATAGCCAATGACCGGGAACGGCAGAATCTGCGATGACTGTTTCTGATCTCGACAGCGGTTATATGCAGCGTGCTCTGGCACTGGCGGAGCGCGGTCTGTACACGACGGATCCGAATCCGCGGGTCGGCTGTCTGATTGTCCGCGATGGCAGGGTGGTTGGCGAGGGCTGGCATTTGCGTGCCGGCGAGCCCCATGCCGAGCGTCATGCGCTGACCATGGCTGCAGATGCGGCGCGCGGCGCAACCTGCTATGTCACGCTGGAGCCCTGTTCCCATACCGGCCGCACCGGGCCCTGCGCCGATGCCTTGATAGCCGCGGGTGTCGCCCGTGTGGTGGTGGCAATGCAGGACCCGAATCCGCTGGTGGCGGGGCAGGGTCTGGCCAAGCTGCGTGAGGCCGGCATCAGTGTTGAATGCGGGTTGCTGGAAGCACAGGCGCGGGCGTTGAATCCCGGTTTTATCAAGCGCATGCAAACCGGGCTGCCGTTCGTGCGGATCAAGCTGGCGATGAGTCTTGATGGCCGCACGGCGATGGCCAGCGGTGAGTCGAAATGGATTACCGGCGCCGCAGCACGCCAGCAGGTGCAGCGTCTGCGAGCGCGTTGTTCAGCCATCGTTACCGGGATCGGTACCGTGCTGGCGGACGATCCGGCGCTGACGGTGCGTGTTGGGGGCTGGTCGGAAAACGACTACCCCGGCGCAGTGCGTCAGCCGTTACGGGTGGTGCTGGATCGCAAGCTGCGCCTGCCGCTGGATGCGAAGTTGCTACGCGAAGATGGCGATGTGCTGGTGATCAGTCAGGCTCAGCCGGCACTGGCCGGCGCATTGCAGCAGCGCGGCGCGGAAGTGCTGACGTTGCCGGGCTCGGGTTCCGGCACCGATCTTCGCGAGTTGCTGAAGACGCTGGCCGAACGTGGTTGCAACGAAGTGCTGGTGGAGGCCGGCCCGATACTGGCTGGTGCTTTTGTCCGCGAGCAGCTGTTTGATGAGCTGGTAGTATTTATGGCACCGACGCTGCTCGGCTCGTCGGCGCGGCCACTGTTGTCGATGCCGGAAATTGCCACCATGGCCGAGCAGCGGCGCTTGCAGCTGGTACAGGTTGAGCAGGTTGGCGACGATCTCTGTATGACCTATGTGCCGGCAGCGGCTAACTGAATAACGGAGAGGCGTACATGTTTACCGGGATTGTCGAAGCCAAGGGTGAAATTGTCAGCCTGACGCCGAAGGGCGGGGATGTGACCCTGCGTATTCGCACTGGTGCGCTGGATTTGTCTGATGTCCGGCCGGGCGATTCCATTGCCGTGAATGGCGTCTGCCTCACGGCGGTAACGTTACCGGGCGACGGCTTTACAGCGGATGTATCCGGTGAAACGTTGCGCCTGACCACGCTGGGTAAGCTTCGCGCCGGCAGCATCGTCAATCTCGAGAAGGCGCTGACGCCGACCACCCGCCTGGGTGGCCATCTGGTCTCCGGCCATGTCGATGGCCTCGGCGAGGTAGTGAGCAAGCAGCAGGATGCCCGCTCGATCCGTTTTGATATCCGCGCCCCGGATGCACTGGCGAAATACATTGCCCACAAAGGTTCGATCACGGTCGATGGCATCAGTCTCACCGTCAACAGTGTCGACGGTGCCGTGTTCAGTCTGAATATCGTTCCGCACACTCAGGAGATGACCACTATTGCCGAGTGGCAGCCGGGCAGCAAAGTGAATCTGGAAGTGGATGTGATCGCCCGTTATCTCGAACGTTTGCTGATGGGTGAGCGCGCGGCGCAGCCCGGTGAGGCAGGCGGAATTTCCATGGCATTTCTTGCCGAACACGGCTATCTGAAATCGTGACGGCTTGCTGGAGCACAGTATGAAAATGAACAGTATTGCGGAACTGGTGGAAGATCTTCGCGCCGGCAAGATGATCATTCTGATGGATGATGAGGATCGTGAGAACGAGGGCGATCTGGTGATGGCGGCAGAGCACGTCACCCCGGAAGCGATCAACTTCATGGCCAAGCATGCTCGCGGCCTGATCTGTCTGACCTTGACGCAGGAGCGTTGCAAGCAGATTGATCTGCCATTGATGGTGGGTCGTAATGGCACCCAGCTTGGCACCAATTTCACTGTGTCTATCGAGGCGGCGGAAGGTGTTACCACCGGCATTTCTGCTGCTGACCGGGCCAAGACTGTGCAGGTGGCGGTGGCGCGCAATGCCAAACCGTCTGACATTGTCCAGCCTGGACATATATTCCCGTTGATGGCGCAACCCGGTGGCGTACTGCATCGCGCCGGTCATACCGAAGCTGGTTGTGATCTGGCTCGGATGGCCGGCAAGGAACCGGCGGCGGTAATTGTCGAGATCATGAATGATGACGGCACCATGGCGCGGCGCCCGGATCTGGAAAAGTTTGCCGAACAGCATGGCCTGAGAATCGGCACCATCGCTGATCTGATCGAGTACCGGATGACCAACGAGAAAACCGTCGAGCTGGTCAGCGAAAATGTGCTGCCTACCTGGTATGGCGAGTTCCGGCTGATTACGTTCCGCGATACTGTTGACGATCTGACCCATGTGGCGTTGGTAAAGGGCAGGCCGGAACCGGAGGAAGTCACGACCGTGCGAGTGCATCAGGTTGACCCGTTGCGTGACCTGATGAGCGCCAAGATCAACGGCCGCACTGGCTGGAACATGCACCGGGTACTCGAAGAGCTGTCAGGCAGCAACGCTGGTGTGGTGATTATTCTCGGTCAGGATTATGTCTCCAACAGCATGCAGGGCATGATTGACGAGTACTTCTCCGGCAAGCGCCGGCCGGTGACCATGAGTGGCCCGGCTTATCGCAATATCGGTACCGGTTCCCAGATTCTGCGCGAGCTGGGTGTGCGGCGCATGCGTCTGTTGTCATCGCCGATGCGATTCAATGCGCTTTCCGGCTTTGATCTGGAGATTGTCGAGTACATTGAGGCACCCTGACGCTTTGCCGTTTTTCAGATGACACACAAGCCGGGTTTCGCAGTCTCGGCTTGCTGGTCGAATGCCCGGGCCAAACCGGGCCTGCAGACCTTTGACTGAAAGGGCCGGCAATGGGGTGGTAACACCGGCGGGCTTTGTAAAAGCGCGCCAACTGTCCGGAGTACGAATTTCCGCAGGAACAAAGGCGACGAACTGGTTACAATGGCGACCTTTCCGGCTACGGCCGACGTCAGGGGTAAAAGATGACCGGATTCACCACCATCGAAGGCAACTTCCAGAATGTCGGCGGCCGCTATGCGATCGTCGTGTCCCGCTTCAACAGCTTTGTCGTCGAGGCCCTGCTCAGCGGTGCCGTCGATACCCTTGTGCGCCACGGCGTCAAGGCTGCCGATATCAGTGTGGTCCGGGTGCCGGGCGCCTGGGAGCTGCCGGTGGCGGCCAAGCGGCTGGCGGACAAGGGCGGCTTCGATGCGATCATCACCCTCGGCGCGGTGATTCGGGGCGGCACTGCCCATTTCGAATATGTGGCCGGTGAGGCGGCCAAGGGCATTGCTGCGGTGCAGAACGCCAGTGGCATTCCGGTGGCGTTCGGTGTGCTGACTGTGGACAGCATCGAGCAGGCCATCGAGCGCTCCGGTACCAAGGCCGGTAACAAGGGCGCGGAAGCAGCCCTGTGTGCGCTGGAAATGGTCAGCCTGTTCAAGCAGCTCTGATGACCGACCTGTCCGCAGCTCCGTCTACCCCGGCGGCGCGTCGCAAGGCGCGCCGTTTTGCCCTGCAGGCCGTGTACCAGTGGCAGTTGTCGAAGAATGATCTCGGCGATATCGAACTGCAGTTCCTTACCGACAACGATATGAAGAAGGTCGACCGGCAGTATTTTCACGATCTGCTGCACGGTATTCCGGCCCGCCTCGGCGAGCTCGACGCCGCCCTGCAACCGGCGCTGGACCGGCCGCTGGTGGAAGTGTCCCAGGTTGAGAAAGCGATTCTGCGGATCGCTGCATTTGAACTGCTGGCACGGCCTGATGTCCCTTGGCGAGTGATCATCAACGAGGGTATTGAGCTTGCCAAGGTGTTCGGTGCGGACGATTCCTTCAAGTACGTCAACGGGGTGCTGGACAAGGTGGCCCGTCGCCTGCGCACGGAAGAAGTGCGCGGCTTCTGATTTCCTCCCGGCCCGCCTCGCGGGCCAGCTGCATGGATGGATGCCGGAGTGAATGAGTTCGAGCTGATTCGCCGGTTCTTTCGCGGTCGCACCGGCCCCGGGGTGTTGCTCGGGCCGGGTGATGACGCTGCGTTGCTGCTGCCGACCCCTGGCATGCAGCTGGTCATGACCATGGACACGCTGCTGTCCGGTCGTCACTTCCCCGCAGATCTGCCGCCTGCCGATATCGGCTGGCGGGCGCTGGCGGTGAATCTGTCTGATCTTGCTGCCATGGGCGCCGAACCGCGCTGGTGTCTGCTCAGCCTGTCTCTGCCGCAAGCTGACGAGACCTGGCTGGCGTCATTCTGCAAAGGTTTTTTCGCGCTGGCCGAGCAGGCCGGTATCACGCTGGTCGGCGGTGACATGGTGCGCGGGCCACTGTCGATTACCGTGCAGGCCTCCGGTGAGGTGCCGGCCGGCAAGGCCCTGCTGCGCAGTGGTGCCCGCCCTGGCGATCGTATCTGTCTGGCTGGCGTGCCCGGTGAGGCGGCGGCCGGATTGCAGTGCTGGCAGGCCGGTGAGCGTAGCGGTGTTTTAGTGGACGCGTTCTGCCGGCCGCAACCGCAGTTGCAGCTGGGTCGTCGCCTGCGCGGACTGGCCAGCGCCTGCATCGATATTTCTGATGGCCTGCTCGCTGACCTTGGGCATATTCTTGCCGAAAGCGGTGGTTTGGGGGCCGGGCTGCAACTTGGCCGCATGCCGACATCGCCAGCACTGACGGGCTGGGCTGACGCGGGCCGGCAACAGGCCGCCCAGCTCGCCGGGGGCGATGATTATCTGCTGCTGTTCACGGTGCCGCCGGTGTTCAATCTGCCGGCGCAATGGCAGGAGATTGGCCGGGTCGAGGCGCGCAGTGGTATCCGGGTGCTGGATGCGGGCGGTCAACTGGTGACCGATTTGCCCTGCGGCTGGGATCATTTCCCGGACCAAGGCGGCAGCCATGCATGATATCTGTCGGGCTGGGCCCGTGTCCGTATTCCGGAGTAAGTGATGAGTGTGAAACCTGACATGCGCAATCCGGTGCATTTGCTTGCCTTCGGTTTTGGCAGCGGACTGTCGCCGAGGGCGCCGGGCACCATGGGTACGCTAGCGGCCTTGCCGATCTGGTACCTGCTGACCCAGCTGCCGCTGTCTGGTTACCTCGCCGGCCTGTTGCTGGTGATCGCCGTGGGCCCGTATCTGTGCGGCCAGACCGCCCGCGATCTTGGCGTACATGATCACGGCGGCATTGTCTGGGATGAAATCGCCGGCTATCTGCTCACCATGTTGCTGGTGCCGGTAACGGTCTGGAACGCGCTGATTGGATTTGCCCTGTTCCGCCTGTTTGATATCGTCAAGCCTTGGCCGATTGGCTGGCTCGACAAACACGTCCATGGCGGTACCGGAATTATGCTGGATGATCTGGTGGCCGCCCTCTATGCTGGGGGCTGTATTCAGGCGCTGCTCTGGTGGTGGTAAAGGCGGTAACGACAGGTGACAACCGATAACAACAACCACACAGCCGATCAGCATGATCTGATTCTTGGCCATCTGGCCCGGCGTGACTTCTGGCTGTTTCTGCCTGACCCCCTCGAAGCCGATTTCTGCCGCGACCAGGATCGTCGCTCGGTCGAGGGGGTTAACAGCACTATTGGCGCCATTGCGCTGCTGTATATCGGCCTTGGTATTGCTCTTGTTGCCATCAGCGGGCTGGACAATCTTGGCTTCTGGCCCGCCAGCTATGGTGTATTTCTGGTATTGATTGCCGCTGCCTGGCTACTGTCGGTGGCCGATCTGCTCCGTCGTCATTATCAGTTGGTGATGTCTGCGCTGATTACCGTGGCGGTAGCGTTTGCGCTGGTGCATCCATCGCTGATTCATGAAGGCACCCTCTATCAACTGGTTCACGAGGGCACCATCTTCGTTATGGTGGTGGTGTTTCTCGGCCTTAATCTGAGGCTGTTTTGGGCGCTGGGATCAAGTCTCGTTGGTGCGACGATTGCTACCACCATTACTCTGCTGTTTGATCTTGACCCGGACTGGCATCTGAGTGCCTCGACTTTTCTTGGTGGCAGCATGTTAGGCATCGTGCTGCGTTATCGCGACGAGCGCTATTTGCGCCGTGATTACCTGCATGCCAGATTACTGACGCTGGACAACAAGCGCATTCAGGCGATGGCTGATCAACTTGAGCGATTGTCATTTCTCGACGGCCTGACCGGCCTTGCCAACCGTCGTTACTTTGACAGCAGCCTGGACAAGGCCTGGCGGACCTGTCAGCGGGAAAATGCGCCCTTGACCCTGATCATGTTCGATGTCGATTTTTTCAAACCCTACAACGACGAGTATGGTCATCAGCAGGGCGATCAGGCTCTGCGTGATCTGGCGGCAACCCTTGCCGCTCAGGCGGTACGGCCTCAGGATCTGGTGGCCCGTTATGGCGGCGAGGAATTTGTTGCCTTGCTGCCCTGGATTGATGAAGCGTCAGCCGGGCATATGGCCGAGCGTATTTTGCAGGCGGTTCGCGATCTGAAGTTGCCGCATTCGAGTTCTGCTTGTGCAGATCACGTCACGGTCAGCGCCGGGGTGGCGACACTGGTGCCGATTTCAGACTTGCAACCGTCTTCGCTGGTGGCAGCCGCTGATGAGGCGCTTTATCAGGCCAAACGTCAGGGCCGTAACCGTTGGGTCAGGGCAGCTGATATTTTGGCTCGGGGGTCAGGCTCTGCAAGCTGACAAGACGCTGACGGATAGCCTTGCTGATACCGTCGCTATCGAGCCCGTGTTGCGAGAGTAATGCTTCGCGTTTGCCATGATGAATGAATTCATCGGGCAAGCCGAGATTAAGCAGCGAAACCTGCTGGCCCTGATCAATCAGATATTCATTCACTGCAGAGCCGGCGCCGGTCATGCGCTGGTGATCTTCGACGCTGACGATCAGTTGATGTGATCTGGCCAGCTCATCAAGTAGTGATGTATCCAGCGGTTTTGCCCAGCGCATATCCACTACGGTGGCGTCGATGGCTTCTCCGGCAGCCACTGCGGCGGGCAATAATGCGCCAAATGAGATAATGGCAACGCCTGCTCCCTGGCGAACGACGCGCGCCTTGCCGATGGCAAGAGTGTTAAGGGACGGTTCAATCGTTGTGCCCGGACCGGCACCGCGAGGATAGCGGACGGCAGCCGGGCCGGGGTGTTTGTAGCAGGTGGTCAGTAACTGTCGGCATTCATTCTCGTCTGACGGAGCGGCGATGATCATGTTCGGTACACAGCGCAGGTAGCCGATATCAAACACACCGCCGTGGGTGGCGCCGTCTTCACCGACGATGCCGGCCCGGTCTATGCCAAAGGTGACATCCAGATTCTGCAGGGCGATATCATGAATGAGCTGATCGTAGGCGCGCTGCAGGAAGGTTGAATAGATCGCCACCACCGGCTTCTGACCTTCGCAGGCCAGCCCTGCCGCCAGCGTCAGCGCGTGCTGCTCGCAGATGGCGACATCATGGAAACGGTGCGGGAAGCGCTTGCTGAATGGCACCATGCCGGAGCCTTCACACATTGCCGGAGTGATCGCTACCAGTTTTTCATCACGCGCGGCCATATCGCACAGCCACTGGCCGAAAATATCCTGATACTTCGGCCCGGCCGGCTTCTTCACTGGCGCCGGCTGATCGGTTTTCGGTTCGATCTTGTTGATGGCATGAAAGCCGATCGGGTCTTTTTCCGCCGGCGCAAAACCTTTGCCTTTGGTGGTGTAGATATGCAGCAGCTGCGGTCCTTTCAAGCCGCGCATATTCTCCAGAACACGCAGCAGTTCATGCAGGTCGTGACCATCTATCGGACCGATATAATTGAAGCCGATTGATTCGAACAGGGCGTCCGGGCTGACCATGTTCTTCATGCTTTCTTCAGTGCGGCGCACGAATTCCCATGCCACCGGCATTTTCTGCAGCACTTTCTTGCCGCCTTCGCGCAGGGCGATATAGCTCTTGCTGGCCCAGATGCGGGCGAAATAGGTAGCCAGCCCGCCAACGTTGTGACTTATCGACATGTTGTTATCGTTCAGCACCACCAGCATGTTGGCCTTGGTGTGAGCGGCGTGATTGAGCGCCTCGAATGCCTGCCCGGCAGTCATCGCGCCATCACCGATCACTGCAGCAACCCGGCGATCACGACCGGCCATCTGCGCGCCCAGTGCCATCCCCAGCGCCGCACTGATGGATGTTGAAGAGTGACCGACGCCGAAGGTGTCGAACTCGGATTCGCTGCGTTTCGGAAACCCGGAAATACCATGCTGCTGGCGAATGTTGAGCATGGCGTCGCGGCGACCGGTGAGAATCTTGTGCGGATAGGTCTGATGGCCAACATCCCAGACCAGCCGGTCATCCGGTGTCTGATACAGATAATGCAGAGCAACGGTCAGTTCTATGACGCCAAGACTGGCACCGAAATGCCCTCCAGTGCGGCCGACACACCAAAGCAGATAGGCGCGAAGTTCGTCGACCACCTGCTCCAGATCTTCACGCGGCATGGCGCGCAGGTCCGCCGGCCGGGCGATGCGGTCGAGCAGAGGGGTTGGCGGGCGCTGTAGCGGGATTTCGTCAAACGTTCTGGCCATGGGGTCCGTCAGTCGGGGTATTCGGAGCAGAAGTATAGCTGCCCGGCAGTGAAGATTCAGTTCAGTGTTGTCGCTCGACGATGTAGCGCGCCAGTGCCGGCAGGATCGAATCCGCCGCAGCCCGGTCGGCGATGGCGGCGCAGGCCTGATCACAAAGCTGACGAGCACGCTGGCGGCTTGCTTCGAGGCCAATCAGACCGGGAAAAGTGCTCTTGCCCATTTTCTGGTCGGCGCCGCTTGATTTGCCGAGCACTTCGGCTGAGCCGGTGACATCAAGAATGTCATCCTGTACTTGAAATGCCAGGCCGATGGCGTCGCCATACTCGTTCAGGGCGCTGGCCAGCGACACGTCCTCGCGCCCGGAAGCGATCAGGCCAAGCTGCAGGGAAGCGGTAATCAGCCGGCCGGTTTTCAGGTAATGCATTTCTTCCAGCGCGGCCAGGGTCAGCAGTTGGCCCTCGGCCAACATGTCCTGCATCTGGCCGGCGGCCATGCCTTCCGCGCCGGCTGCGCGGCAGAGCGTGCAGATCATGGCAACTCGCTGGCCGGGCGAGAACGAGCCTGCGTCGGCGAGCAATTCAAAGGCCAGCGTGTGCAGGGTGTCACCGGCGAGAATGGCGGTGGCCTCATCATAGGCCCGGTGACAGGTGGCGCGGCCGCGACGCAGGTCGTCGTCGTCCATCGCCGGCAGGTCGTCATGCACCAGTGAGTAGGTGTGTAGCAGTTCTATCGCGGCAGCCGGGACATCGGCCTGCTCCGCCGTGCCGCCGGCCAGTTCACAGGCCGCATAGACCAGAATGGGCCGGATTCGCTTGCCGCCGGCAAGGGCAGCGTAGGTCATGGCTTCAGCCAGTCTGGGGGCCGGGCTGGCGCCGTCCGGCAGCCGCCGCAGCAGAGTGCCCTCGACCCGGAGCCGCCGGTCCGCCATAAAAGCCTGCAGCTGCGGGTAGACTTCAGTCATCGGCGTCGGCGCCGGCGTTGAAGGCTTCCGGCTCGCCCTCTCCGGCCAGCAGAATACGGACTTTCTGCTCGGCAGCGCGCAGGGCCTGCTGGCATTCGCGAGTCAGCTTGACGCCTTCTTCAAAGGCCTTCAGGGAGTCCTCCAGAGACAACTCGCCGGATTCCATCCGTTCCACCAGCGCTTCGAGGGTGTCGAGCGACTGCTCCAGATTTGCAGCTTGGGGTTTACGGGCCATGCTCTTCCTCGGCGATTGGGTCCATCAATGGGGCAGGCATTGTAGCGTCAGGTTGGCCCGGATGCAGCGTTAGCTGGCTGGAATCGCTTGCTCCCGGTCCGGTTGTCTGACACCCCCGGCAGTAAGTTAGCGCCTCTGGATGCCCGGTTCCATGGGAGCACAAAGCTAACTCTCTGAGGGGCAAAGGGAAAAGCAAAATGGTTAGGATGAGCCCCGGGATTGATTCCAAAACGGAATAAAATTTCAGCAGCCGGCAGGGCTATATTGTCTCTCCTTGCCGGCCCGCAGATCTCCGCCGCCCCTCTTGCGACCTCCTGAGCTATGGCGTTGTTCTGCCCCTCGGCCGGCGAGGATCTACCCCTCCTGAAATGCCTCCATATGCCCTGAAAGCGCCTGTCTGACGGCTTCCGGTATCGGTGTTGCCCGTCGCGTCCGGGTGTCGAAATTGACCAGTGTGGCCAGCCCGCGGGCGGTCAGGCGCCCGTCCTGCCAGACTTCCTGGGCCAGTTGCAGTGAGCTGTTGCCGATTCTGGCCACCCGGGTGCGGACCTCGACATCGCTGCCAAACCGGGTCTCGGCCAGATAGTCGATTTCGATCCGTACCACCACCAGTGCGGCACTTTGCATATCCAGCGTCGGCGAGAATAACCGGAGTACCGGCTCGCGAGCTTCGAGAAACCAGACCGGAATGACGGTGTTGCTGATATGGCCGAGAGCGTCAGTATCGGAGAAGCGGGGGTGAATGCAGGTGCTGAACATGTTGTCCTCAGGAGTAGGCAGCAGCCGATGTTATCATGCGCGCCATGAAAATCATTCTCGCCCCGATGGAGGGGCTCGCGGATTTCTGGGTACGCCAGGCGCTTACTGACATCGGTGGTTACGACTGGTGCGTGACCGAGTTTGTCCGGGTCAGTGGCACGTTGCTGCCGGCAAGGGTTTTTTATCGCTGGTGTCCGGAGCTGCAATCCGCTGCGCGCACTCGCAGCGGCACCCCGGTGCATGTCCAGCTGCTCGGTTCCGATCCAGCCTGTATGGCCGACAATGCGGCGCGGGCGGTAGAACTGGGTGCGCCGGCCATCGATCTGAATTTCGGTTGCCCGGCAAAGACTGTGAATCGACATGGTGGGGGTGCAGTGCTACTGGATGAACCTGAGCGCGTGTATCAGGTGGTTGCTGCTGTGCGACGGGCGCTGCCGGCAACTGTTCCGGTGTCGGCAAAAATGCGGCTTGGTAATCTGGATGGTGATCTGGCACTGGATAACGCCCGCGGGATTGAAGCAGCCGGCGCCAGCTGGCTGACCGTGCATGGCCGGACCAAAAGCCAGGGTTATCGACCACCGGCGTTCTGGGATCGCATTGGTCTGATTCGTCAGGCGATCAATGTGCCGGTGATCGCCAACGGCGAAATCTGGAATGCGAAGGATGCACGCCGTTGTCTGCAGGAGTCCGGTTGTGATGCGGTGATGCTCGGCCGTGGTGCGGTCAGCGATCCGTTTCTGGCGCAGCGTTTGCGTGGCGACACCGGGCAAAATGGCTGGCCGCAAGTATTGCAACGCCTGAAGCTGTTTATCACTGAACTGAACGGCAGCGGCTCCGATACTCAGGTTAGCGGTCGGGTAAAACAGTGGCTCAATTATCTGCGCCGGGATTGTCCCGAGGCGGAAGCGCTGTACCAGCAGATGGTCCGCTTGCGCAAGCCGGAGGAGATGCTGGCTCTGCTCTGATCAGCTCCGGGTTGCGCTGCTTGCTGAGCGGGCTGCTTCAGCTATTGTCTGCCGGGTAAACACCGTTCTCGTCGTGCACTTCCTTGCCGCTCAGCGGCGGGTTGAACGCGCAGGTCATGACCATGTCCACACCACGGTTGGCGCGCAGGAAATGTTCGTCGTGCTTGTTCAACATATACACGGTGCCCGGGCGAATCGGATACACCTTGCCATCGGCCACGGTTTCAATCTCGCCTTCGCCACTGATGCAATACACCGTTTCCAGATGGTTCTGATACCAGATATGGGTTTCGGTGCCGGCAAAGATGGTGGTGATATGGAACGAAAATCCCATGTCATCATCTTTCAGACTCAGCCGCACCGATTCCCAGTTGCCATTCGGGGCGGTAACACAACGCTCGCTCTGGCGAGCTTCATCAAGAGTGCGCACGATCATGTGAAGTAGTTCTCCTTGCAGTGGTTAAGGATGGTTCCGGTATGCTGCCGAGCGACCCGGAAGTCATCTGCGGATTTTCCCGACATCAGGCTACTACGCTGACCTTGCCGCGCCGCTGCTGCTTGACCCGGTCTTTCATGACGACATCCACGCTATCCGAGACAATGGTCAGACCACGTACCAGATCTTCCTCGCTGATGGTCAGCGGGCACAGGGTCTTGATGACATGGTCGTCAGCGCCGGAGGTTTCGATCACCAGCTTCTGGCGGAACGCCTCCGAAGTGATTTCGTCGGCCAGAGAGCCGTCGCGACAGACCAGGCCCTGCATCATGCCGCGGCCGCTGAGGTGGAACCAGTAATCGTCATAGCGGTTGGCAATGTCACGGAAATGCTCGGTGATGATTTCGGCCTTGCGCTTGATCTCGGTGGCGAAGGTATTGTCGCGCCAGTAATGGTCAAGTGCCGCAGTGGCGGTGACAAAGGCCGGGTTATGCCCGCGGAAAGTGCCGTTGTGCTCGCCTGGTTTCCACTGGTCCAGTTCCGGCTTCATCAATACCACCGAGAACGGCAGGCCGTAACCGCTAAGCGACTTCGACAGGGTGATGATGTCCGGCTCGATGCCGACTTCATCGAAGCTGAAGAAGCTGCCGGTACGGCCACAACCGGCCTGAATGTCATCGACAATCATCAGCATGTCGTGTTTGTGGCAAACTTTTTCAAGGTTGCGCAGCCACTCGAAGCTGGCCGCATTGATGCCGCCTTCGCCCTGCACCGTTTCGACGATCACTGCCGCCGGGTGGTCAATACCACTGGAGCTGTCCGAGAGCATCTTGTCGATCATTTCGGTGGTATCAAAGCCGGTGCCGAGGTAGCCGTCATAGGGCATGACGCTGGTGTTGGTCAGCGCTACGCCGGCAGCATTGCGGTGATGACTGTTGCCGGTAGCCGCAAGTGAACCCAGCGATACACCATGGAAGCCGTTGGTAAAGGTAATGATATTGCTGCGGCCCTTGATGTTACGAGCAATCTTCAGCGCTGCTTCTACCGCATTGGAACCGGTCGGGCCGGTAAACTGCATGATGTACGGCATCTTGCGCGGCTTGAGGATCACGTCTTCAAACATTGACAGGAAGTTGCGCTTGGCAACGGTATGCATGTCGAGGCCGTGGACGATGTAGTCCTCACTCAGATAAGCGATCAGCTTTTCCTTCAGCACCGGGTTGTTATGCCCGTAATTCAGGGTGCCGGCGCCGGCCAGAAAATCCAGATAAGCCTCGCCGTGCTCATCGTACAGCCAGGAGCCCTTGGCCTTGGAGAAAAGTACCGGGAAGCTGCGAGCATAGCTCTGCACTTCGGACTCAATGCGGTCAAATACGTCGGTGTCTGCCTTGGTAGTCATAAGGGTCTCCCTGTCTGTTCTGTGATCAATCAATTCAGTGATTCAGTGTGTCGTTAACCGGAGTGAGGTTGAACGGGCCAATGCGCAGCAGGTGTTCATCCTTGTGGGCGCCGGAGAAATGAATGCGGCTGTCAAACAGGATGAAGGTCTCGGTGCGATAGCGACGCTTGTCAGCGAAGCGACGGAACAATGCCCAGGAGGCGTCGTTATCCGGCGTGATGGTGGTGTCGATGTACTGGACATTCTGGCACTCGTCGCGATCCAGCAGTTCCGCCAGCATCCGCGAGGCAAGGCCCAGGCCGCGAGCTTTCTCGTCGACGGCGACCTGCCAGACAAACAGGGTGCTCTGCTGCTTCGGCGGAATATAGGCGGAAATGAATCCGACCAGCTTTCCGTCCAGTTCGGCGGCGACACAGGTGTCGGCAAAATGGGTGCATTGCAGCAGGTTGCAGTACAGCGAGTTTTCATCAAGAGGTTTGCAACGCTTTACCAGTGCATGCAGTTTGGCGCCATCCTCGCCGTCTGGCTTGCGCAGGGTAACGTTGGTATCGGGTCGGGCCTGATGATTAGTGCCAGCGCCCGGGGCGGCTGTGTCTGCGAACATGGAATGGGTCTCCTTTTTTGGCCGTTGCTTAACGGCGAGCGGCGCGGCCGCCGCGTTGTCCTCCGGAAGGAAGGGTTGTGTCGGCCAGCGACTGGCCGCGATCAATGGCGCCAACATCCAGCACCGGTGAAGCATCAATGTCATCTGCATCCATCATCGAGGCGATCCGTTCGACCGCGCTGATGATTTGCGACTGCTCCCAGTCCTGCAGCGCGGTAAAGCGGCGGACGAAGGTTTCCTGGAGCGGCTCCGGCGCATCAGCGATCAGCGCCCGGCCGGCATTGGTGAGCCGGGCATAGACCCGGCGCTTGTCGGTTGAGCCGCGCTCACGAACCACCAGGCCGCGACTCTCCAGCCGGTCGAGGATGGTTGTGATCGTGGCCTGGCTGAGCGATACCTGAGTGGCAATGTCGCCCATGGTCATCTCGTCGTGACCGCCTATAGCCTGAAGAATCAGCAGCTGCGGGGCTGTAAGCCCGGACTCCCGGCTGAGACGGCGGGAATACAGGTCGGTGGCGCGGATGATCCGGCGCAGGGCAATCAGCACGTCGTCGTGTCGGGCCATCGGGATTCGTCCCGCTCCTTTGATATGTGAGTAATAAGCGTGCGCATAAACTGTGCCTCGCTATCGGTGTCGCTCGAAATATATTCCTATCTATATGAAATATAAGAATATAATTGAGTGCGCGACGGTAAGTGAGCGTGCACCATACCAGCCAATAGCTTAGATGTCAAAATATCAGGGTCCAAAGTAGTTTCGTGTAGCGGCTTCATGCACGGTGAAATGAAGCCGATAGGAGCAAGCTATATGGAGCAGAGCCAAACCCACATGGCACTTCCGTCTATTCGGGCGGCCTTATCTGCTAGACTTGCCACCCCCCGAAAGACGGGTGGCGCCGCTAATCTCTGGCGTTGCCCATGTCCCGGCCAACGGAGACTTCGATGAAAAGCCAACAAGGCGCGGTCACCAAAGTAATGCCTGATATCGCCAGTACGGCGACGCGGCATATCAACAGCACCCTGGACTGGGTCGGCATGAGTGAAATCCACTTGCCGGCCCGGCTCAGCGATACGCTGGCAGGTGAGCGGCCGATCAGTACATCCATTCAGGCCTATGTGAATCTGCAGGACCCCAAGGCCCGCGGCATCCATATGTCCCGGCTATACCTGACTCTGGAGGAAACCTTTGCGGACTGTTCGGTCAGCGCCGCCTCTATCGGCAAGCTGCTGGGCACATTTCTGCATACCCATGAAGGGCTGAGCAGCAAGGCATTTGTCCAGCTGGATTTTGAATATTCCATGCGTCGCCAGTCGCTGAAGAGTAATTACTTCGGCTGGAAGAGCTACCCGGTAAGCATCTGTGGCACCCTGTCAGAAGACGAGTTGCGTATTGAGCTGTCGGTGGAAGTGCCTTATTCGTCGACCTGTCCGTGTTCGGCGGCGTTGGCGCGGCAGCTGATTCAGGATGCGTTCCGCAATCAGTTTGGCGACGTCGGCACCATCCCGGCGGAGCAGGTGGCGGAGTGGCTGGGTACCGAAAAGGGTATTGTCGCCACACCGCACAGCCAGCGTTCGGTGGCGCAGGTGCGTGTGTTGCTGGATCACACTGAAGAGTCGGGCTTTCCGATCACGGCATTGATTGATGCGATCGAAGGAGCGCTGAAGACGCCGGTGCAAACTGCGGTTAAACGTGAGGATGAGCAGGAGTTTGCCCGTCTTAACGGCCAGAATCTGATGTTCTGCGAAGATGCAGCGCGGCGCTTGCAGCAGGCGCTGGAGCCGCAGGCTCTATACAAGGACTTCTGGCTGCGCGTCAATCATCTGGAGAGTCTGCATGCGCACAACGCGGTGGCAATTGTCACCAAGAATGTGGCCGGTGGTTATCTGCCGATTCCCTGAAACAGGATAAAAAATCAGGCATAAAAAGCCCGGCCAGAGAGCCGGGCTTTTTATGCCTGCGGCGTGTCAGAAGCGAGCGCCAATACCCAGGCTGAAGTTACTTACCTCTGCTTCGCTGCGGTCTGCTGCGCGCAGGTATTCAATACTGAGAAAAATATCCTGATTGATGCTGTAGTCGGCGCCAAGTCCAAGGGAGAGGTCGTTGTAGTTTTCCCCGCCACCATTCTGGCTGGTTTCAATGCGGCTGGCGCCAATCAGGCCATAGGGACGAAACGGCAGACGTGCCGGAAACTGCCCGCGCAGATAAGCTCCGAAGTAGCGGTCCAGCTCATAGCGCACGCCGCCATTGTTTTCCCGGCCGAAGCCCATACCGATGCGGAATTCACCCGCCAGAGTGGCTTCAGCATTGAGTGCGGCGCCAAAGCGGAATTGCACCGCGCTGACGTCAGCACTACCGCTGATGTTCTTCGGGTCAATGTGGCTGATAACGCCGTCGACAGCAGCAAAGCCGGCAGCGATAGCATGCAGGGGGGCAAGACTCAGCAGCATCATCAGGGTCAGTCGTTTCATCGCTGTCTCCGGTTCTCGTATCAAGGCCCGGATTGTAGCGGATGTTTCCCGGATTTACCTCGCGTCGCCAGTATTAACGCCGAGATTGCCAGTGTGATCACAGTGATCGGGCCACTTGGCAGGTCGCTGCCAAGACTCAGTAACAGTCCGGTCGTGATGCCCGCAAGTCCGGTTAGCATGCCTCGTCGTATCGCCTTTGCGGTAGTCAGCCCACGGCAGGCAAGCGCAGGAAATATCAGGCAGGCAAACACCAGATAGATGCCGACAGCCTGAACAGAGGCAGTCACTGTGATCGCCAGTGGCAGGTAGAACGACAACAGTTCTCCGCGGCCGAAGCGCAGCAGTAAAAGACAGCTGATTGCGCTGATGCCAAGCCAGATAAGTTGCATAGTGGTGACCCACAGCATCTGCCCGGACAGTGCGGCATGAAGGTTGTCACCTCCGTGTGGATCATGGCTGACCAGCAGAATCGCCAGCGAGGCAAGCAGGACAAAACTGCCACCAATCAGAGCCTCCTGAATGTCAGCGAAGCGGCGTGCCAGAAAATGCAGGATGCAAACCATGAGCAGTGCGGCAGTCAGTGCGCCGGCCTGTTGCCAGACCGGGTCGTTGTTCTTGAGCAGCAACTGACCGCCGAGCGCGCCGGTGGCGGCAGCCTGGGCAACGGCAAGGTCAATGAAGATGATGCCTCTTTTCAGTACCTGACGCCCCAGCGGCACATGGGTTAGCAACACCAGCACGCCGGCGAGGAATGCCGGCCAAAGAATTGTCAGGCTATTTGTGATGCTCATAAGCACTGGGCCTGATGCTTGTTGAGTGCGTTAACCAGTTCTTCAAATAGCATGAACAGTGAGTCCTCGTGGCTGTACGGTAGCAATACGGCACAAGCGCCTGAACGCTGGGCCAGCCAGCGCGCACCCTGATCCCCATTGAAAGTGGTATACAGAATCATTTTTACATCGTGTTGCTGTACCTCCTTCAGGATATGGCTCAGATGCCCCGGGGTTGGCGGCAAACCGGGCTTCGGCTCCATTTCGGCAACCGCGGTCATGCCCAGCCAGTCGAGCAGGTAGCTGAACGAGCGATGGTGAACAACAACCTTTGTGCCGCGCAAGCCCGCGCTGCGTGATTCCCAGTCGTCGATAGCTGCGTTCCAGCGATTCAGGAAATCACTCAGATTTTCTTGATAAAGAGCTGTGCCCTCCGTGTCCAGTTCTGCCAGCCTTGCGGCGAGCTGCTCGGCAACGGGGATGATGCGGCGCGGATCGAGATGCATATGCGGATTGCCGTCGGCATGGATATCGCCATGTGATCTGTCCAGCTCTGTCGGCTTCTCAAGTAACGGCACCAGATCGGCGGCATACAGCACGCCGGTTGCTTTGTGTATGCGTGGATTGGCGGAGCGTGACAGCAGCACCGGCAGCCAGCCGACTTCGAGTTCGGCGCCGGTGCAGAACACCAGATCTGCATTGCGTGCGGCGCTGATCAGGCTAGGTCTGGCTTGCACTTTGTGCGGGTCCTGATCGGCACTGATAGCGGTGCTGACGTTGACCCTGTCTGCGCCAATCTCGCGAGCCAGTAATGCCCATTCCGGTTCGCAGGTAAAAATGTTCAGTTTGGCGATGCTCGTCGATGACATGGTTAGCAATGTCATGGCCGCCAGACACTTCAGTGTTTTCATTTCGCCTCCCGGCAACGGAGCGGCAAGCCGCCCCGGATCAGGTTCAGAACGTATGGGCGCCGTGGGCACCCAGGCTCAGGTTGTACTGCAGCATGATCTGGTTGAATTCCTCGCGGCCATCTTCCGTGCTGATGTCATTGCGATTGACCTGCAAGCGCAGGCGCGAGAACTCAGTGGGCAGCCAGGTCAGTGCGGCGCTGTGCTGGCGTGAAATACCGATATCTTCGCGGGTGCCGTGTTCCACCAGTTCGCCATTAATACCGGCGGCAGCCGAGCGCACACCGATCTGCCAGCGCTGGGCAAATCCCCAGTTGGCAGAGGCATAGGCGGCGCGCTGATTAAGCGATACCGGGATACCGATCTCGAGCGGATCGGTGTGATAGGTGGCGGTCTGATCAGAATCGATCTCGAATACCTCGGCCTGAATGTTGAAGCTGCCCTTGCCATAGGCGCCGGTGGCGAAGCGCTTGTACACGGCTTGCACTCCGTACAGTGCCGCGCTGCCTTCGCTGATAAAAGCTTCGGCACCTTCTTCATGGAATGCCTGCTGGCTGTCATGGCGCGCTGCCGAGATACCGAACTGCAATGCCTGACGGGTGCCCATATCCGGGGCAATGCGCACATAGCTGGTGACCAGGCGCGGACCTTTACGCAGCGGCAGGCCGAGATCGTCTTCGTCAACCTCGGGATCGCCATTGGGGATCAGAAACTCCTGGTTAATTTCTTCGGCGAGTTCATCTGCATCAAGCTCACTACCAAATCGCTCCAGCTCACTGCCCTGCAGCAACTCAACGCCGACTTGAACGAAGGTCGTGGTCGGTGCCAGCCAGCTCAGCTGCACGCCGGTATCACGCAGGCCGTGATCGCCAAACAGGCTCAGATAAGCCAGATTCTGATCGGCAAAATCCCAGCTGTGGACATGCTTTTCGTTGTGATAGCCGATGGCGCTGAGAAACTTGCCGCCCTTCAGGGTCAGGCCGGCAGGCAATGAACGGGTCTGGAACCAGGCTTCCTCAATCTCCACTTCGCCATCCGCCAGTGCAGCGGTGACCACGGCGTCGAAGTAGCTGTCGACCGAGCCGGACAGGGTCAGCTCAAGTTCGCGCAGGTTGAAGCCCTGGCCGAGGCCGTCATGCTCGTGTTCTTCGTGAGCGTGGCTGTGCAGGGCGCTGCTGTGTTGGTCGAGGATTTCCATGCCGCTGCCGTCGACACTGTCATGGTAGTAGAGGCCGTCAAGAATCACCGACATGGCCGGGTTAAAGCTGCGAAGGTCGCGCTCGGCGCTGGCGGTTGCAGATAAAAAAGTGCCGCTCGCCAGCATGGCAAGCAGGGCAAGACGCTTGTTCATAAAACGCTCCAGAAAAACAGAATGAATTGTCGGGTAAAACCGGAACTCAGCTGTGGAGCGGCGGCCCGCGGGCCTGATAGGAAGTGTGGGCGAGGGAATGATACTGCAGCAGAACGGCCAGGTAAGGCAGTGCGGCTGATGGCGCCAGCGCCGGGCAGGAGGTGCTACCCGGCAGGGCTGCACCATGGCCATTGATGCCAAGTGCGCAGGGCTCGCCGCTGATATGGCTCGGGACGGTGCTGTCTGGCTGGCTATCAGTGGCGACTACGTGGTTGTTGATGCCGATATGAGAGGGCAAGTGCCAGGCCAGCAGCAGCTGCGCCAGCAACAGCAGGCTGGTCAGCAGGATTGATGTTGAGCGCTGGCGGGAATGGCTCATTGCGGCTTGTCGTGACTGCGATTGCTGCAGGAACAGGATTCCGGCACCGGGTCCATGCCGCCCGGATGCCAGGGATGGCAACGGCCGATGCGGCGCAGTGCCAGCCAGCTGCCGCGCACAGCGCCATGGCGCTCAATGGCTTCAGCAGCGTAGTGCGAACAGGTTGGATAGAAACGGCACTGGTTGCCCACCCAGGGACTGAGCAGGAACTGGTAGGCGCGAATAATGGCCAGCAGCAGGCGTTTCATCGTCTCTCAAGGTCAATGTTTGCGGCCAAGGATAAGCTGCTTTTTTCTCAGGTGCGAGACCAGCGGGTGCCCTCGCGGGTGTCTTCCAGCACGATCCCGGCGGCCAGCAGCTGGTCGCGGATGGCGTCGGAGCGGGCGAAGTCGCGGGCTTTTTTGGCGGCGTTACGTTCGGCAATCAGGCCGTCGATCTGTTCACTGCTCATGCCGTCGCTGCTGCCCTTGTTCTGGAACCAGTCGGCCGGCTCCTGCTGCAACAGGCCGAGCAGTTCAGCGGCGGCGAGCAGTTCGGCCTTGAGTTGCGGCTTGTCGGCGGGCTCGGCCTTGTTCAGCTGGGCGGCAATGGCATGCAGGGCACTGATAGCACCGGCGCTGTTCAGGTCATCCAGCAGCGCCAGCAGCACCGGGTGATCAGCCGGCAGCTGGTAATCCGGCTGGGCGGCCACCTGCTCGCCGCGACCGAGCAGGGCGTAGTACAGCGAATCCAGCGTTTGCTCGGCCTGCTTGAGCACGTCCTCACTGAAATTCAAGGGCGAACGGTAGTGCGAAGACAGCAGGGCAAAGCGCAGCACTTCACCGCGGTAATGCTTGAGCAGTTCGCGCACCAGACGGAAGTTGCCGAGGGATTTCGACATCTTCTCGCCATCGATATTGATATAGCCGTTGTGCATCCAGTAACGGACATAGTCGGTATCGTGGGCGCAGCAGCCCTGGGCGATTTCGTTTTCGTGGTGCGGGAAAATCAGATCCTGACCACCGCCGTGAATATCGATCACCTTGCCCAGATGACGGCTGATCATTGCCGAGCATTCGATATGCCAGCCCGGTCGGCCACGGCCCCACGGTGAATCCCAGCCGGGCTGATCCTCACTGCTCGGTTTCCACAAAACAAAATCGCCGGGATATTTCTTGTACGGCGCCACTTCGACGCGGGCGCCGGCAATCATGTCGTCCAGTGAGCGCTTGGACAGGCGTCCGTAGTTCGGCATGGATTCGACCGCGAACAGCACATGGCCTTCGGCAGCGTAAGCATGGCCCTTGCGAATCAGGGTTTCGATCATCGCAATCATGTCTGCCACATGATCGGTAGCGAACGGCACGATATCCGGCGGCAGCGCGTTCAGTGCGGCCATGTCGTCGGCATAGGCGGCGCTGAAGCGATCGGTAATGGCGCTGATCGGTTCGCCAATATCGCGGGCGGCATTGATGATCTTGTCATCGATATCGGTGATATTGCGGGCATAGACCACATGCTCTGCGCCGTAAAGACGACGCAGCAGCCGGAACAGCAGGTCAAACACCACCACCGGCCGGGCAT
>JBECKT010000128.1:0-5885 GCA_040235405.1 Alcanivoracaceae bacterium | reverse complement strand
GGCTTAAATTGCACCGGATTGCGGCATTCCGGACACAAAAAAGCCCGCACAGGGCGGGCTTGAATGTACCGGACAAATCAGCCCGGCATTGGCAGCATCCCTGCTGCCCGATGACAGCGCCGGTTAGAACTTGTGTTCCATGCCGACAGCGAGGAACGTTTCTTCTGTGTCAGCCAGGTCGGCTTCGTTGACCGTGTAGTAGGCAAATACCTTGCTCGCCTTGGCCAGCTTGTAGTCGGCGCCGAAAGACAGGGTGGTCAGCTCTTCCTCAGACTGATCGCCTTCGGTCATGCCGTACTGCAGCTTCAGCTTGACGCGATCCACCTTGAAAGCACCGCTGACCAGAATGGAGGTTTCTTCTCCATCGCCCTCGGTATCTTCAGCCATCTGGAAAATGGCGCCCACTTCGAAGGCATCCGTCATAAAGGCACCGGTCAGACGGGTGATGTCGATCGGGCCGACGTTCGAGTCAGCATCCAAGCCTTCATAAGCGTTGTCCAGATCCTGCGCCAGCGCGGCGTACAGCGAGTCGGTTTCATACACTACGGACACGGAGATGGTGTCGGTCAAACCGTTTTCGTTCTCGCCGTTACCATCGAAATCGTCCTGATCTTCGTTCGGAATAAAGGCCGCGTTGATGGTGATCGCGTCTCCCAGTTTCGGCGAGGAGTACTGCACGATGTTGTTGGCGCGCTCGTCACCGGTCATGAACGAGGAGATATCGCCGTCCAGGTCGTTGAACTGGTCAACCTTGCCCTGCGAGGCTTTCAGCGGGGTGTCGAACTTACCAGCCATGACGGCACCGAAGCCGCCTTTCAGACCAGCAAAGATGTTGCGCTGAGTGAATGGACCTGTTCCTTCGTCAACGTCGATCTGGTACTCAGCCTGATAGATGGCCTGCAGGTTGCCGACATCCAGGTCGTAGGCACCCTTAACGCCAAGGCGGGAGGCATTGCTGTCCAGCACCCACTCGCTGTCGTTATCCGGGGCAGCCGGTTCCGGGTCAACGCTGTTCATTTCCAGCGTAACGTTCATTTTGCCGTATACAGTCGGGCCATCGGCCAGTGCAACGGCGGGAAACGCAACAGCAGCACCCACGGCGATCGCAAGCAGCTTCTTGTTCATTCGAACCTCTCCTCAATTCAGGGCAATGTTGTGTCTAAATAACAGCATTGGCGGAACCCCTGTAGCCAGTTCCTGACTGCTGAGGCGGAGTATGGTGAGGCAGGATGACGGCAAAGTTTCACCAATGTGAACTTTATATGACACGCAGGTGCTACGGGAACTATCCCTTGCACCAGAAGAGGGCTAAAAAACTTCGCGGCCGATCGGCCGCTCCGGCTTTTGTAGGAGCCGTCGACCGACGGCGAAATTGATCTGGCAAGTATCGCGGCCGATCGGCCGCTCCTACGGGCGGACAGCTGTTTTGGCCTGTCGCCAGAGCGGCTCCAGGGCATCAGCATCCAGACCCGCCAGATCCGCCTGCCCTTCCATATGGCGGAAACGCCGGCTGAACTTGTCACTGGCCCGGCGCAACGCCATGTCCGGGTCCAGCTTCAACTGGCGGGCCAGATTGACCACGCTGAACAGCAGATCGCCCAGCTCCTCTTCAATATGGTCGCGGTCACTACTGGCCATGGCCTCGGCGAGCTCGTCCAGTTCGGACTGTACCTGCGGCAACACCGCGGCCGCATCCGGCCAGTCGAAGCCCACTGTCGCCGCCTTTTTCTGCAGTTTGACCGCCCGCTGCAACGCCGGCAATCCGGACGGCACACCATCCAGCACGCTGGCATGATCACGGCCTTTTCCGGCCCGCTCCTCGCGCTTGATCTGCTCCCAGGCCCGCTTGATCTCGGCGACATCATCGGTGGCCGTTTCACCAAACACATGCGGATGGCGCCGTACCAGCTTCTCGTTCAGCGTCGCCACCACATCGGCAAACCGGAACAGGTTCTGCTCCTCCGCCATGCGCGAGTGAAACACCACCTGCAGCAACAGGTCCCCGAGCTCCTCGCGCAGCTCCGGCCAGTCGTGCTCGGCAATCGCCTGCGCCACTTCAAAGGCCTCTTCAATGGTGTAAGGCGCGATGGTGTCGAAATTCTGCTTCAGATCCCACGCACAACCGCGCTCAGGATCGCGCAGGGTTGCCATGATGGTGAGCAGTTCATCGATTGCGGACATAAGAACTCCATAAGACTCAGGGAATCGCGAGATCCACCGTAGGAGCGGCCGACCGGCCGCGATCCATGCCAGGGGAATCGCGGTCGATCGACCGCTCCTACAGTTTCCTGGAGGTTCCCTGAAAACTATCTTACTCAAACAGAACGGACTTACTTCTTGTAGCGCCGCACTTCCAACACCCCCGGCAACTGATCCATCTTCGCCAACACCTTGCCAAGATTACCCAGCGTCGAAATCTCGATGGTCAGCAACATCGTCGCCGTGTTGTCCAGCGGATGCGATTCAGTATGCGCGGCTGTGACATTAACCCGCTCATTGGCCAGCACCGACAACAGATCGCGCAACAACCCCTGTCGGTCCCAGGCACGAATAAAGATATCCACCGGATAGGCAATCCGGTCCGCCTGACCCCAGCTGACCTCAATCACCCGCTCCGGGTCCTCCGCCTGCATTGACAAAAGATTCGGACAGTTGGCCTGATGCACCGTGACACCACGGCCCTGGGTGATATACCCCATCACCGGATCACCGGGAACCGGCTGACAGCAGGCGGCAATATGGGTCATCAGATTGCCGACACCCTGAATGGTGATATCGGCCTTGCCGGTCGCTTTCGGTTTCGCCGGAACGAAAAGATCCTGCTGGCGCTGATCCGGGCTGAACAGTTCCTGCGCCTGATTCACCACCTGGGAAATACGCAGATCTCCGGCGCCGAGCGCAGCCAGCACATCCTCGCCGCTTTTCAGATTCAGTTCCGGCGCCAGCTTGTCGAGATCGACTTTCTCCAGCGCCAGCCGCGACAGCTCCTTGTCGAGAATCTGCTTGCCCTGACTGATATGCGAACCGCGATCCTGCCGCTTGAACCAGTGATGGATTCGAGCCCGCGCCGAAGCAGTCTTGACGTAGCCCAGTGACGGCGTCAGCCAGTCGCGACTCGGGCCGCCCTCTTTGGTCGTCAGAATCTCGATCTGTTCGCCGGTTTTCAGCTCGTAATTAAGCGGCACGATATGGCCGTTAACCTTGGCACCACGACAACGATGCCCCACCTCGGTATGAATCTGGTAGGCAAAATCCACAGGCGTCGAGCCGGCCTCCATATCCAGCACATGGCCTTCCGGAGTGAATACATAAATGCGCTGGCCACCCTCGTTGCCGCGCAGGTCTGCCACCACATTGTCGAGACCGGATTCACCGAGCTCGTCATGCCATTCCAGCACCTGCCGTAACCAGGCAATCTTGTGCTCATAGTCAGCACCACGCTTGTCGCGCTTGCTGCCTTCCTTGTAACGCCAGTGCGCACAGACACCCAGCTCGGCATCATCGTGCATATCAAGGGTACGAATCTGCACTTCCAGCATTTTCCGGTCGGGCCCGACCACGGCAGTGTGCAGGCTCTGATAACCATTTTCTTTCGGGTTGGCGATGTAGTCGTCGAACTCCTTCGGTACATGCTGCCAGAGCGAATGCACCACGCCGAGCGCGGCGTAGCAATCACGCAGGTCTTTGACCAGGATGCGCACCGCGCGAACGTCATACACTTCGTAGAAATCAAGATGCTTTTTCTGCATCTTTCGCCAGATACTGTAAATGTGCTTGGCCCGGCCCTGAATCTCGGCATCCTGAATGCCGAATTTTTCCAGCTGGGTTTTCAACTGGGAGATCACCGTGTCGATGTAACTTTCCCGGTCGAGCCGCTTCTCATCAAGCAGCCTGGCAATCTTTTTGTATGCACCCGGCTGCAGGTAGCGAAACGACAAATCCTCCAGCTCCCACTTCAGCTGGCCAACTCCAAGACGATGGGCAAGGGGCGCATAGATATCGAAAACTTCCCGGGCAACCTTTTGCCGTCTCTCCTCGCTGGCATCCTTGACCGCCCGAATAATCACGGTCCGTTCCGCCAGCTTCAGCAGGGCGACACGAACATCATCGACCATCGCCACCAGCATCTTGCGAACGTTATCGAGCTGGCCGTCATGCTGGCCAAGCACCGCTTTGCGAGTGGGATTAAGCACTGCGCCGATGGCAGCCATACGCAGCACGCCTTCAACCAGCCGTGCTGTTTCGTCACCGAATTCACGCTCAACCTCAAGCAGGGACAAATGCCCCTCACGCACCGAGCGATACAACACCGCCGCCGGCAGCATGGCACCATCGGCACGCAGCTCGACAAGGATGTCGACCATCTGCAGGCCGATACGGTAGCAACCGATGACGTAGGGCCAGATCCGCCCGGCACGCTCACCGGCATCCTCACACTGACGGGCGCGCTCGCAGGCACGCGCGAACAGCTCGCGATCCGGCACATGGCACTGCTCGCTGGCCCGGTTCAACCAGTTCTCGAAGTTACCATCCAGATCGGCCGCATGGGCCTGTTGTTGCCGTCTTACCGTGACCATCAGCGCTCAAACAGGGCAATGGATTCAACATGGGTGGTATGCGGGAACATATCCATGACCCCCGCTGCCACCAACCGATAACCGTGCTTTACCAGCTCGCCGGCATCGCGGGCCAGCGTTGCCGGGTTGCAAGACACATACACCACTTTCTTCGCTCCGGTTTTAGCCAGTAGCGGCATCATTTCCAGCGCGCCGGTGCGTGGTGGATCGACCAGTATCCGGTCATAGCGCGCGGTCGCCCAGGCCTGCCCGGCCACATCCCGGGTCAGATCAAAGGCATGAAAATCAACATTATCCAGACCGTTGCGGCGGGCATTTTCATAACCGCGCTCGACCATCGTCTGACTGCCCTCCACTCCGGAAACATGGGCGGCCAGCCGCGCCAGCGGCAAAGTAAAGTTACCCAGCCCGCAAAAAAGATCCAGCACCCGGTGCTCCGCCCGGACATCAAGCAATTCCAGTGCCAACGGCACCATGGTGCGATTGATTTCGGCATTGACCTGAGTGAAATCAGTGGGATGGAACGCCAGCCGCAGATCCGCCGACGGCAGTGAATAGAACAGCCGTTGCTCACCCTCCGCCGGCCAGACCCGGTGCACACTCTGCTCATTCCCGGGCTGCAGATAACAGTGCCAGCCACGCTGCCGGCAAAAGCTGACCAGTGCCTGCTGGTCATGCTCGGTGAGCGGATCCAGATGGCGAAAAATCAGGGCGACGTCGTCATCGCCGGCGGCCACTTCGATCTGGGCAATGCGGCGTTTGCCATCCAGCGTGCCGATCAGGGCAGCCAATTCCGGCAGCGCCGCACCGAGTGGTGGCACCAGCACAGCACAGGCGTCAATCGCGGCAATGAAGTGATTACGTTTCTCGCGAAAACCGACCAGCACCTGTTCACGGGCCTCGATATACTTGACGCCAAGACGGGCCTTGCTGCGATAACCGGTAACCGGGCCGCGCAGTGGCTCCAGCCAGCGCTTCGGCTTGAGTCCGCCAAAATGTTTCAGTTGCTCCTCCAGCATCATCTGCTTGAGACGCACCTGCTCGTCGCTGTCCAGATGCTGCAAACTGCAGCCACCGCAACGGTCCGCGTGGGCGCACGGCGGCGTCTGCCGATGCCCGGACGCCACCCGCACTTCGACGGTCCGGCCTTCATCAAACTTGCTGTGCAGCATGGTGTACTGGCATACCACCGTCTCGCCCGGCAGGGCGGCATCAATAAAGGTGGTTTTGCCGTTCGGCCGGGCGATACCACGGCCGTCGTGACTGAGTGCCTCCACCACCAGCTCCTGCGGCGGCGGCAAGGGTTTG
>JBECKT010000117.1:0-13841 GCA_040235405.1 Alcanivoracaceae bacterium | reverse complement strand
CAAGGATACATACCGCAGGCCTCATGAGAGGGCTTGCGGTATGTTAGGGGAGACGGTATCTACAGTTGCCAGCCTCACATTTCTTGCACAAACCACTGTGCATAATCCGGAACCGTTATTATTCCTGCTGGTCATGAAAAGGCCGGCAGTTCATTGTCCGTGCCCGATGGGTATTGTTACGCAGGAGTCACACAATGAAGCAGGGCGCCTTTCTGGCGGCAGTGGTTATCGTCACCCTGCTGGTCATAGCCTTCTGGCAGTTCGGTGGCGCCGGTGTTGGCGAACGGCAACGCCCGCCGCAGATCGTCAATGTCGAGCTGCCGCGTAGCGCTACCCTGCAACGTCAAGTGGAAGCGGTGGGTTCTGCCCGTGCCCGACAATCTGTCACCGTGACCAGCCAGGTGGATGGCCGGGTAGTGCGCATTGGCATGAAGGAGGGTGCCCCGGTCAAGGCAGGCGATCTGCTGGTGGCGCTGGATGACCGTACCGCCCAGGCTGATCTTGCCAGCGCCGAGGCGGCGTTGGCGGATGCCCGCGCGGCCTGGCAGCGGGCCACTCGCTTGCAGGATACCCGAGCTGTCTCGGAGGCCGAGGTTGATCGCCTGCGCGCAGCGCTGCAGGCCGCCGAAGCGCAGCAGAAATCTGCTGCGGCGCGGCTTTCCTATCACCGTATTCGAGCGCCTTTTGCCGGTGTAGTCGGCCTGCGTCAGATTGAAGTTGGCAGTTATGTCCGGGCCGGTGATCTGCTCACTACGCTGGATGATACCAACCAGCTGGAAGTGCAGTTCACGGTGCCGGAGCGATATCTGGCTTCGCTGGCAGTTGGTCAGCCGGTCATCGCCCGCAGTGATAGCTGGCCGGAGCGCCAATTCCCCGGTCAGGTGGCCCAGCTCGACAGTCGGGTCGATCCGGTGAATCGCGCCATCACCATCAAGGCACTGCTAGACAACAAGGAGCAGTTGCTGCGCCCCGGCCAGTTTCTGCAAGTGGCGCTGTCGGTGGGCGAGCAACAGGCGCTGATGATTCCCGAGCAGGCGATTCTGGCCCAGGGTGCCACCAGCTTTGCTTTTGTGGTGCGTGACGAAAAAGCCGAGCGTCGCGAGCTGGCGCTCGGCACCCGTCAGCAGGGTTGGGTGGAAGTGCGCAGTGGCATTGCCGCTGGCGAACCGGTGGTGATTACCGGCCACACCCGTCTCGGTAGCGGTGCCCCGGTAAAGGTGGTGGAAGACGCGGATGCGCTGGTGCCGGGAACCGCCGCAGCATTCAAAGACCAGAAGGGTTGAGCCATGGTGCTCTCTGATGTATCAATCAAACGACCGGTGTTTGCCACGGTTATCTCCCTGCTGATTGTGGTGTTCGGGCTGAGTGGCTTGCTGAAATTGCCGGTGCGGGAATACCCGGATATTGATCCGCCGGAAGTGTCTGTTTCCGTGACCTATCGCGGGGCTGCGCCGGAAGTCATTGATACCCAGATCATTCAGGTCATTGAAGGCGCCATCAGCGGTATTGAAGGCGTCGAACGAATCGAGTCACGCAGTCGCATCGGCTCTGCACGAACCTCCATTGAGTTCAGTCTCGACCGGGACGTGGATGCCGCTGCCAATGATGTCCGCGATGCGGTTTCGCGCGTACTCGGCAACCTGCCGGAAGATGCGGAACCGCCGGTCATTGCCAAAACCGACGCCGATGCCCGGCCGATTATCTGGGTGACCCTGACCAGCTCGGCGCTGGCCCCGGAAGAGCTTACCGATTTTGCCGAGCGCAACCTGGTGGATCGGTTCTCGGTGCTGGATGGCGTCGCCGATGTTTTTATTGGCGGCGAGCGCCGCTATGCCATGCGTATCTGGCTGGATCGTCGCCGTATGGCGGCGCACCAGGTTACCGTTACCGATATTGAGCAGACCCTGCGTGCCAACAACGTCGAGCTACCGGCCGGCAAGGTGGAGTCCGCCAGCCGCGATTTCACGGTGCGTGCCGACAACCGGCTGTCTGATGTCGAGCAGTTTCGCCAGCTGGTGATTCGCCGCGATGGGGAACACCTGATCCGGCTGGGCGATCTGGCGGACGTCGAGCTTGGCGTCGAGAGCCGGGACACCGTGTTGCGGGCCAATGGCGAAGTGGCTATTGGTCTGGGCATTATCCGCCAGTCAAAAGCCAACACCGTCACCGTATCGAATCTGGTACAGGCGGAAATCGACGCAGTGCGGCAAACCTTGCCTTCGGACATCGCCCTTGGCGTGAACTATGACGAATCCATTTTTATCCGCGCGTCGATCAAGGAAGTGTTGATCACGCTGGCCATCGCCGTGGTGCTGGTGATTCTGGTGATCTGGGTATTCCTCGGCAGCCTGCGCGCCACCCTGATTCCGGCAGTGACTATTCCGGTGTCGGTGATCGGTGCTTTTGCCGGCCTTGCAGTGCTCGGCTTTTCGCTTAACGTCCTGACCTTGCTGGCGCTGATTCTGGCCATCGGCCTGGTGGTGGATGATGCCATCGTCATGCTGGAGAACGTTCAGCGACGCATGGATGAAGGCGAAACGCCGCTGGTCGCCGCTTTTCTCGGCGCCCGTCAGGTGGCATTCGCAATCGTGGCAACAACGCTGACGCTGGTGGCGGTGTTCGTGCCGATTTCATTTATGGGAGGTGATGTTGGCCGGCTGTTCAGTGAATTCGGTTTTACTCTGGCCGCTGCGGTCGTGGTGTCCAGTGTGGTCGCGCTGTCGCTGGCACCGATGCTGTGTTCGCGCTGGCTGAAACCGCACAAGAAAAACGCGGATGCCAATTGGATAGACCGGCAGCTGGCAGCCATGGCAAGGCATTATCACAGCGCCTTGCAGTACACACTGCAACACCCGGCGCCAGTGTTATCTATCGCTATCGCTGGCTGTTTGCTGGCGCTGTTTGCCTGGGCCCAGATTCCCAGAGAGCTGGCACCGATCGAGGATCGTGGCGTGTTTATCGTCCCGGCCACCGCGCCGCAGGGCGCCACGGCCAACTACACCCAGCACCATGCCGCCAAGGTCGAACAAACCCTGCTGCCATTGATGGAAGCTGGTGAAGTGGAACGCATTCTGTCGATTGTCGGTTTTCGCGGCCAGGTGACCAATGCCTTCACCATTGTTCGATTGAAGGATTGGGGCGAACGTGATCGCCGGCAACAGGATATTGTCAGCGAAGTGCAACGACAGCTACCGCAGATTCCCGGCTTGCGCACGGTGGCGGTAAATCCGCCCGGGCTTGGCCAGAGTGCCTTTAATCAGGCGCTCGAAGTGGTGGTGTCCGGTCCGGACTATGCGTCGGCGGTGCAATGGAGCGAGGCGCTGCTGCTGGAGCTGGAAAAAAATCCGGGCATGTTCGGCGCCACCACCGATTACGATGAAACCCAGCCGCAGCTGAACATAGAACTGCTGCGAGACCGCGCAGCCGATCTTGGCATTGATGCAGAAACCGTCGGCCAGACCCTGCAGGCCATGCTGGCGTCGCTGGTGGCGACTACCTATGTCGACCGCGGCCGCGAGTATGACGTGATGCTGGAGGCGATACCGGCAGACCGTGCCACGCCACAGGATCTCAACAATATTTATTTGCGTGCCGGCAGTGGCGATCTGGTGGCGCTGTCCAGTGTGGTAAATCTGCAGGAGCAGGGCGCATCACCGGAACTGCGCCGGGTTGGACGCTTGCCATCGGTTACCCTGTCTGCATCACTGGCGGAAGGTTACGATCTCGGCTCGGCGATTCGCTTTGTCGAAAATGCGGCACGCGATACCCTGCCGGCGGAAGCGCGGATTGGTTACAAGGGGCTGGCTGAGGAGTTCCAGTCGGCATCAGCGGCGATCTACATTACTTTTGCCCTCGCCATCGTCATTGTTTTTCTGGTGCTGGCGGCCCAGTTTGAAAGCTGGATTCATCCGTTGATCATCATGCTGACGGTGCCGTTGGCCATTGCCGGTGCGGTAATCGCGATCCGCGTGAGCGGCACCTCAATGAACGTTTACAGCCAGATCGGCATGATCATGCTGGTCGGTTTGATGGCCAAGAACGGCATTCTGATCGTCGAGTTTGCCAACCAGTTGCGCGACCAGGGTCGGAATGTCCGTGATGCCATTGTCGAAGGTGCCACGGTGCGTTTCCGGCCGGTGTTGATGACCGGCATCTCCACGATTTTTGGTGCCCTGCCGCTGGTTTTCGCCAGTGGTGCCGGTGCCGAAAGTCGCATCTCTATTGGTATGGTCATTATTGGTGGCCTGTTGTTCGCTACCGTTCTGACCCTGTTTATTATTCCGCTGCTGTACAACTGGCTGGCCGGTTATGCATCATCAGCCAACGCCATTGCCCGGCGACTGCAACGGGAGCTGCCCCAGGGTGAAGCCCACTGACTACACCATTATCCGCAGCCGGCGTCGCTCACTGGAGCTGAGGCTGTATCCGGATCGGCGTATTGAAGTGCGGGTGCCGCTACGTGCCAGCGAGTATGAGATCAGCACTTTCATTGCCAGTAAATCTGCGTGGCTGCAACGACGGCTGTCGGCTTTGCCGGAACAGGAATGCAAGCCGACCCTGAAGTATTGTCATGGTGAGGCGCACCTGTTTCTTGGCGAGCGTTACCCGCTGTCACTCAATCCCGCTCGCCGAAGCGCGACCGTGCTGGCCAATGACCGTATCGAAATGCTGCTGCCGGCGCCGGAGGATGAACGGCGTGTGGCGCTGCAACTGTCACGCTGGTATCGCGCTCAGGCCGAGACCGTCTTTAATCGAATCATTGATCAGCATTTTCCGTTTTTTGCCGAGCGCGGTCACAGCCGCCCGTCACTGCGTATCCGTACCATGAAAAGCCGCTGGGGCAGCCTGTCCAGTCGCGGCTTTATCAACCTCAATGCCGAACTGATCAAGACCGGGCTCGCCTGCATCGAGTACGTCGTGGTGCATGAGCTTTGCCATCTTGAGCACATGAACCATGGCCCCGGGTTCCGCCGTTTACTGTCGCAGCGCTTGCCGGACTGGGAGCGGCGCAAGCGTGAACTGAATCTGTCACCGTTAATCTGATAGGCTGGTGTCAGTCTGTACAGGGGATGTGCGATGAAGCGAATGATCTGGCGCCGGCTGTGCCTGACCATATGGCTGCTGGCCACCTCACTGCTGGTATTTGCCGCAACGCAGGAAAGCCTGACCGGCAAGGCTGTGGTCGTTGACCTCGATGGCGTCGTTGGCCCGGCAACGGTGGACCATGTTCGTCGCACCATTGCCGATGCCGGCAGCGCTGGCGCCGCGCTGGTAATCCTGCGCATGGACACCCCGGGCGGGCTGGATAGCAGCATGCGTGCCCTGGTGAAGGACATCCTTGCCGCGCCGGTGCCGGTGGTGACCTGGGTGGCGCCGGCCGGTTCCCGCGCCGCCAGCGCCGGCACCTATATCCTGCTGGCCAGTCATGGCGCGGCGATGGCGTCATCCACCCATCTTGGCGCTGCCACGCCGGTGACCATGGGCGGCATGCCGGGCAGTTCCGAGCCGGCGGAAAAGCCGGAAGACGGCAAGCAGGATGAGGATGGCAAGCGGCGTGGCGGCAGCGCCATGGAGCGCAAAATGCTGGAGGATGCAGTCTCCTACATTCGTAACCTCGCCGAGCACCATGGTCGCAATCCGGACTGGGCGGAAGAGGCGGTGCGCGAAGGCCACACACTGACGGCCGACCAAGCACTGGAGCGCGGCGTGATCGACCTGATCGCCGATGATATTCCGGCATTGCTGACCCGCCTGCATGGCCGTGAAGTGCGGATGGCTTCCGGCAACATAACCCTCGACACGACAGAGCTGGCGGTGGTCGAGCGGGCGGCGGATTGGCGCACCAAACTGCTCAGCACCATCACTAACCCCAATGTTGCCTATTTTCTGATGCTGATCGGCTTTTACGGGCTGATCTTCGAGCTATCCAATCCGGGCCAGATCTATCCGGGCGTGATTGGCGTGATCTGTCTGGTGCTGGCGCTGTATGCGTTCCAGGTGTTGCCGGTGAACTACGCCGGTCTCGCCCTGATTATTCTCGGCATGGCCTTCATGATCGCGGAGGCCTTTGTTCCCAGTTTCGGTGTGCTCGGGCTTGGCGGGGTGGTGGCCTTCGTGTTCGGTTCCGTAATCCTGCTGGATGACGAACATCTGGCCATATCGATACCGATGATCGCCGGCACGGCACTGATGTCGGTGGGCTTTCTGGTCTGGGTGCTGGGACGGCTTTTGGGTATCCGCAAACGCCCGGCACTGGCCGGCATGGAAGAGCTGCTCGGTATGGAAGCCACTGCGGCACAGCCCTTTGATGGCGAAGGTTGGGTTCGTGTCCACGGCGAAACCTGGCGCGCGCGCAGCCTGGCACCGGTGCAGGCTGGAGAGCACCTTCAGATTACCGCAGTTGATGGCCTCACACTTGAAGTGACGCCGAAGCAATCACCGCAACAGGGAGAATGACAATGACGGCATTACTGGCTCCACTGGTTTTTATTATTGTATTGCTGAGTATGGCGATCCGGATTATTCCGGAGTACCAACGTGGCGTGGTGTTTTTTCTTGGTCGTTTTCAGGGGGTAAAGGGTCCCGGGTTGATCATCGTGATTCCCGGCATTCAGCAGATGACCCGGGTGGATTTGCGGGTGATTACCCATGATGTGCCGAGTCAGGATCTGATTTCCAAGGATAACGTGACGGTTAAGGTCAACGCGGTGTTGTATTTCCGCGTGATAGATCCGCAGAAAGCGATTATTCAGGTGGAGGATTACTACAACGCCACCAGCCAGATTTCCCAGACCACACTCCGGTCGGTGCTGGGCAAGCATGACCTTGATGAAATGTTGTCAGAGCGGGACAAGCTGAACGTCGATGTCCAGAGCATCATCGACACCCAGACCGATGCCTGGGGAATCAAGGTGACCAACGTCGAGATCAAGCACATTGATCTGAACGAGAACATGATTCGCGCCATTGCCCGTCAGGCGGAAGCGGAGCGCGAGCGTCGGGCCAAGATCATCAATGCCGAAGGTGAGTTGCAGGCCGCGCAGAAACTGGTGGAGGCCGCCGATATCATCAACACCAATCCGGCGGCCCTGCAGCTGCGTTACCTGCAGACCATGAATGACATGGCTGGCAAGAACACCTCGACACTGATCTTCCCGTTGCCGATCGATCTTCTAAAACAGTTCGCCGGTAAATAACCGGCGAACCTGTGGAGCGGCCGGCCGGCCGCGAAAGCCCTTTATCATTGAACGACGAGGAGGAATCGCGGCCGATCGGCCGCTCCTACAGGTGGCTCAGCGTTTGCTGAGAGGCTCGCTTTCAAAGCCGGCTCAGCCATCGCGCATGAAGCGGCGGATGTTGCCGTGGTCGGTGCCATCGGGAAACTTCAGCACATCGTCACGGTAGTAGCTGCCGAAGCAGGCCAGCGTGCTGTCTTCATCCAGATGATTCAGGCAAAAAAAACCCCGCGGCCGCGGGGTTTTTTATCAGGCAAGGTTGATCAGGCCTTGTTGACGTTGGCAGCCTGCGGGCCTTTCGGACCCTGCTGAATGTCATAGGAAACCTTCTGACCTTCTGCAAGAGTCTTGAAGCCGTTGCCTTGAATGGCGCTGAAATGTACGAATACGTCCGCACCGCCCTCGTCCTGGGTGATGAAGCCAAACCCTTTGGATTCGTTAAACCATTTCACGGTACCTGTTGCCATTGTGACTTACCTCGAGTGTTCCGATATCGATATCGATGATGTTTTTGCATGCAGGCCGGGGAGGGTTGAACGGGGAGAACTGCGCGAAAGGCACTACCAGATCCACCGCTGCTCAAGCCGCAGCAACTTCGACTCTACGGCAGTTTTTCGGCCCGCGCCAGTTTTTTTGCGGCAGCGGGCCGGGAGGTGAAAGGCCAGTGAATCAGCGTATCCCGGCGGCCACTTCCAGTTCATGAATGCCGTTTTCGAGGTAGTCCAGCAGACGCTGCATGGACGGCAGGGTGCGGCGACAACCGATCAGCCCGAACTCCAGCTGGTCGATATAACTGGTCAGGGTAATGTTCAGCGCAATCCGGTCCAGCACGATCGATACCGGATACATGCCTTCCAGTCGTGCACCATTCCAGTACAGCGGCGCTTTCGGCCCGGGTACATTAGAAATGATCACGTTGAAGGCCTGCAGTTTCGGCGCCATGCCGGTCAGCAGGTTGATGCCGGTGGGGGCCAGCATCAGCGCGGTGAAGTTGAGAATCTCCGCCGGAGTCATTTGCCGGTAGCGGCATTTAGCCTCTTCCACCGATGCCTTGATCACCCGCAGCCGGTTGGCCGGGTCGGCAATATGGGTGCCGAGGTTGGCGAGAATAGTGGCAATCTGATTGCCCTCGGCACTGTCATCCCGACGCAGGGAGACCGGCACCATGGCGATCAATGGCTGGTTCGGCAGCGCGTTCCGGGAGATCAGGTAATCGCGCAGGGCGCTGCCGCAGATGGCCAGCACGATGTCATTCAGGGTGCAGTCGAATTTCTTCGCGATGGCCTTGATCCGGGCCATGGAATAGGACTGGGCGGCGAAGCGCCGGCTGCCGGTAATACGCTCGTTAAGCACGCAATGCGGAGCCTGGAAGATCGACACATAATCCGGGGAAATTTTGGCTTTCTGGGTAATCTTGTACACCTCCCGGGCCAGTGCCGGGACAGTGGCGATCTGCTTGGACAGCCCGGCGGTCAGCTGGGCCAGACCGCTGACCGCTGCAACCGGATTGCTCGGCATCCCCGGCCGGCGCTTGCGCGGCGGGGTCGCCCAGACCGGCGGCAGGTCGCGCACATTCGGGTCTGGTGACAGGGCGCGCATGCCCAGACGCATGACCGAGATACCATCGACCAGGGAATGATGGATTTTGGTGTACATGGCGAAACGGCGACCACGGATACCCTCGATCAGATGGGTTTCCCACAGCGGTCTTTCGCGGTCGAGCAGGTTGGAATGTTCCGCTGAGACCAGTGCCAGCAGCTCCCGGATCCGGCCCGGCTTGGGCAGCGCCTCATGGCGGAAGTGGGCATCAATATCGAACTGCTTGTCTTCGGTCCAGAACGGCTGGCCGAAGCGGCTGACCAGACGCTGGTTGAACGGCGCCACCGGGCAGCAGTAATCACGCATCTGCGCCGCCAGCTCACTGACGTATTTGGGGCCGGCGTCCTCCGGGTAGGAGAACAGTTGCAGGCCGGCCACATGCATGGGCTGCTGGCGTCGTTCAAGAAAAAGGAATAACTGGTCCACCGGGCCAAGAGCCTTCACAGTGCTTTCTCCTTGGTTTCTGGTCCATTGTAGTTTCTGGTCCATCGTAGGAGCGGCTGATCAGCCGCGAAGGTTCTCGCCGTCGACCGACGGCTCCTACGGTTTCAATGTTTACCGCGCCATTTCTTCATTGATGTCGACATGCCGGTGGCCTTGGCCAGAAAATCCCACACTGGCATCGGCAGGGCGCCCTTCATCAGATCAATATGCTTGACGATCATCGGCGCCTGCACCAGTGGTTCGCGCTGACGCATGCCGTCAAGAATGGCACGGACCACCTTCTCCGGCGACAACATTGGCGACAGCAGCGGTGATTTCACGCCGCTGAACATACCGGTATCAATATAACTGGGGCAGACAGTGGTGACGCTGACATGGTTCATTCCACGCTCTTTCAGCTCCAGTCGCAATGACTCGGAGAAACCCAGCACCGCCCACTTGCTGGCCGCGTAGGTGCTGCCGTAGGGCAGGCCGACATAGGCGCTGGCACTGGCGATATTGACCAGGTGGCCACGCGGGCTCTGGATCAGGTCTTCGAAGAAGGTGTGGGTCAGCGCCATCAGGCCGGCGGCGTTGATCTGGAAAGTATTCAGATGGTCCTTCAGGGCTACCTTCTCGAACTCGCCGCCAAACACCACGCCGGCATTGTTGATCAGCACATCCACCGCCCCGTGGGCCTTGTGCAGACGTCCGCGGAAGGCGTTGAAAGTGCCGAGTTTGCTGACATCCAGCACCATGGCATGGGCGTTGTGACCGTGCCGGCGAATCCGGTCACGGACCTCCTCGGCGGCCTCCTTGCGGCGGGCGGTGACAATCACCTCGGCACCTTCATGGGCCAGCTTCTCGGCCATCAGGGCGCCAATGCCGGTGCCGGCACCGGTGATCAGGATTCGCAGTCCGGAAAAATGAGGCATGCTGCAGGCTCGACGTCAGGTTCACGGTGAAACCCCGAGCTTAGCGGGTATGGGCGGGTATGGCGACGTTCCGCGAGACAATTGGAGTCCAGAGGCACTCCGGGTATTCTGGCAAGCCGGCAGTGCCGATATCAACAATAAGCTGCCACGGAATCAGGGAGAGATTATCCGACCATGTCTGCTTGCCGCTGGTGTTGGTTGCTGCTTTTCTGCTGCTGGGCAATGCCCTTGCCGGCGGCTGTAGAGGCCGGCCGGTCTCTTGGTTACGAGATACTTGCCCCGCATGTTGACTACTGGTGTGACGGTGGTGGCGAGAGTACGCCGGGCGAGGCCTTCGGTGCCGAGATGACGCCGTTGCATGCCAGGCAGATTGCGTTCGGCTATCGGTCGGACGCCTGCTGGTTTCGCTTCCGGCTACGCAACAGCTCTGCGACAGACCATGAGGTGCTGCTAACGGTCGACTACCCCCTGCTCGACCATGTCGACCTGTACGCTGTGGACAGGGAAAAATTGCGGCACTGGCAGCTTGGTGACATGGCCGCCCTTGAGAACCGTGAGATTGAGCTGCGCAACACTATCGTTCCGCTTTTCCTGCCAGCCGGCAGCGAAAAGGAATACTGGTTGCGGGTAAAGACCACCAGTTCCATGACCGTGCCGCTAACCATCGCCAGTCGCGATGCGTTCATTGAGCACCATGTCAACAATGACTGGCTGCTTGGCGTTTTCTACGGCATTGGTTTTGGCCTGTTCTGTTATCACCTGGTGTTGTGGGCGGCAGCCAGAGAGCGCATCTACCGGTTTTATGTGGTTCATGTTGGCGCCAGCCTGGTGTACCTCGCCACCTTGCAGGGAATCAGTCAGCGGCTGTGGCCGGAGGGGCAGACGTTCCCCGATAACTTTCCCTATGTATGCGGTTATATCTCTCTGATATCCGGTGTGTTGTTTGCTCGGGATTTTCTTGAAACCGGGAAGTGGTCACGCCTTGATCTGCTGCTCAGGGCGCTGGTGGCAGCGCTGGCCATGATGGTGGTGCTGCAGATTGTTCTGCCGCCCGGTTCCGTGACGCGGTATATGGGCGTGATGGTGTTGCTGACCATGGCGATTCTGATGATTACCGGTTTTTATAGCTGGTATCGCGGCCGCGGGCAGGCGCGAATATTTGTAGTGGCCTGGGGTACATTTCTGGCCATGATCGGCCTGCTGGCGTTCAACGTTTACGGGCTGGTGATTGAACTGCCGATTCTGCTGACCCTGCATGGTGTGCATATCGGCATTGTCCTGCAGCAAGTGCTGCTGTCACTGGGTATGGCTGCGCGTCTGAGTGCGCTCAAGAAGGAATCGCTGAAGCACGAGCAGGAAATTGTTCGCGCTCAGGCCGAAAGTGCCGCTAAAGGCGATTTCCTTGCCCGCATGAGCCATGAAATCCGAACGCCGATGAATGCTGTACTGGCACTGACAGAGCTGCTGTCTACCACGCGTCTGGATGAGCGGCAGAAAAACTATGTCACCACTATCAGTAGCGCCGGTGAAAGCCTGCTCGGGGTAATCAACGATGTGCTGGATTACTCGAAAATAGCTGCCGGCAAACTGCAACTGGAACAGCGCAGCATGAATCTGCACCGTGTGCTGGAGGATTGCCTGACCATCATGTCCGGCAGTGCCGAACAGAAAGACCTGCGCATGCATCGCGATTTTGACGCTAACCTGCCGCAGTGGGTACGTGGTGATCCGGTGCGATTGAAGCAGGTGCTGCTTAATCTGCTCAGTAATGCAATCAAGTTCACCGAGCAGGGCAGTGTCACTCTGAGTGTTTATGCAGAACTGCGCAGCGAACAGCAGGTTCGCCTGAAAGTGGAGGTGCGTGATACCGGCATTGGGATGGCGCGTGATCAGGCTCGAGACCTGTTTCGTTCATTCCAGCAGGCGGACAGCTCGACCTCGCGAAAATATGGTGGCACGGGTCTGGGGCTTGCCATCTCCAGGCAGCTTGTCGAGTTGATGGGAGGCGTGATTGAAGTGGATAGCCTGCCGGGAGTGGGCTCGCGGTTCCACTTTGCAGTCTGGTTGCCGCTGAGCGAACCGCCGGTAAGCAGTGCCGATCATCCACAGATATCGTTGCAGGGTTTACGGGTGCTGGTGGTGGAAGACAATACCGTCAACCAGATGGTTATCGGTGCGTTGCTGAATGAGCTGCAGGTCGGCGCCCGTATTGTTGGTTCTGGAGAAGAAGCGCTGATGGTGCTGGCGGAGGATCCGGGCTGCTGCGACCTGATCCTGATGGACTGCGAAATGCCCGGCATGGACGGTTACGAAACCACCGGCCGGATCCGGCAGATGAAAAACGGTTCGCAGAAGTTGCCCATCATTGCCTTGACGGCACATGCATTGGCCGAGCATCGGGAGAAATGTCTGGCGGCAGGGATGGATGATCACCTCGCCAAGCCGCTGACCCTGTCGAGTCTGCGGCAGGCGCTTGGTCGCTGGAAGCAGGGCGGCCGGCCGGCTTGATCAGCCGGCCAGGCCCACATAGACGTTCTGCACGTCGTCGTCTTCATCAATCGCTTCGAGAAAGGCTTCGACTTCCGCCAGTGCATCGCCTTCCAGCGAAACCGGATTTTTCGGCCGATAGCCAAGCTTGGCGGATTGCACGGTGAAGCCGAGCTCCGGCAGCGCTCGACTGACGGCATCAAGATCAGTCGGCTCGGTGTAGAAGTGAACAACACCCTCTTCGCCGGCCTCAAGATCCTGGGCGCCGGCTTCGATGGCCGCTTCATCCGGATCAACCCCGTCGCGGTTGGCGACAGCATCAATAAAGCCGAGATAATCGAAATCCCAGGCGACCGAACCGGAGGTGCCCAGCTGGCCCTTGCGGAACAGTACCCGGATGCTTTGCGCAGTACGGTTCTTGTTGTCGGTCAGGCACTCGACAATTACCGGCACCTGATGTGGCGCAAAGCCCTCGTAGGTGACGACCTCATAGTGGGTCACCTCATCAAGCAGGCCGGCGCCCTTCTTGATGGCGCGCTCCAGGGTGTCACGTGGCATCGATGCCTTTTTTGCCTGTTCCACCGCCATGCGCAGCCGCGAGTTCATTTCCGGGTCCGCGCCAGCGCGGGCGGCGACCATGATTTCCTTGGCCAGTTTGGTAAACAGCCGGCCTTTGGCGGCGGCGGCTTCGGTTTTGCCTTTGACTTTCCACTGGGCACCCATGGGACTCTCCTGCGCCGGTCATCAAGTTCAGGGGCGGGAGTATAGCCTGCCGGGGCGGGGGGCGGAAAAGCCCGGGTTGCGAACCGGTTGACGTGACACTGCGGAAAGTGGGTGCATACTGGAGCCCTGATGAAGGAAGTCCGGAAACTGAACAGTGAGGAGCAGTACCATGCGCAAATCTATAGTTTCCGCCTGCCTGCTGGCGGCGGGTTCTGCCCACAGCGCTCCGCTGGTGGATGTCTACGGCGGCCTGTATACCGGCCAGACAGCATTATCTGGCGAGCTCAGTAGCGGCGGTACCGACGAGGCCGATGTCGAGGATGATCTTGGTTATGACGATAGCCGTCAGACCGTGGTCTATCTTGGGCTGGAGCATACGGTACCGATCCTGCCCAACTTGCGCCTCAAGCATGCAACCTTGTCGGATGATGCGCGTGGT
>JBECKT010000110.1:0-40419 GCA_040235405.1 Alcanivoracaceae bacterium | reverse complement strand
TACCGTACTTATCGACGCTCAGGATTTCACCTGCTTGCGATAGGCCTGAATAACCGCTGCGCGCGATGCGACAGGCTTGGTCGCGGCCGACGAGTCAGCCGGGAAACCTTCAAGACGAAGGCTGGCTTCGTAATTACTACGGCGCACTTTTGCGTAATACGGGTGAGTCATCCAGTGGTTGCCGGGCTGGTACTGGTATTCGCTGATCAGCTGGCCGCTGGCATCGTACTCGGCCAGCAACCCGGTATCGTCATAATGAAAGTACACCGCCCCCGATCGACAGCTTCTACCAATCTAATCGCTCAGGGGGCCTGCAACTCCAGCACCATCAACCGGTATGTCCCCAGCGCCATGATCTCCGGTTGCAGAATGCAGCATCTCAAATGCGGCAACAGCTCATCAGGTGCCAACCTGAGCCAGTGCAGCAGGTAACCGAACGGAAGGGTAACAAGCCCGAGTCGACGGATATAACGTGCCGTCGGTGCGACCAGTTCGCTGATATCCTTATCCTGCACGATCACGAATCCCGCCGACTCGATCCATTCGCTTACATCTTCGTGCACCGCGATACTGGGCACCCTAAAACCATCGGTAAAAGCCCGATAAAGCTGACCGCCTCTGGAATCATTTTCCGCCACCGGCTCACTCAGAAAAAAATCTGCAATGACCAGCTTGCCACCTGGCTTCAACAGACGCGCCATCTCCTTCAATGCGCGGGGTTTGTCCGGCGCATGGCAGAAACTTTCGCTGGCAAGAATGTGGCTGAACGACTGATCGGCAAAGCCGCTATTGCAGTAATCACCGGCGACAAACTTCATGTCGCCTGCCCCCGAGCGCCTGGCAAGACGCGAAGCCACCGCAGCCTGTATTGGCGACAGAGTGATGCCAGTGACAGCACAACCACCAAGCTCGCTGATGTAACAACTGGTTACGCCAACACCGCAACCGGCATCGAGTAAATGATCGCCCCGGGAAAATGGCTGTAGCGCAGCGAGCATGGTCCGTTTGTGGTTGAACAGCGCTTCTTTCAGAGTACGCGTGCCTTCACGCCAGATGCCGTAGTGCATACCGGCAGCACTGTAGAACATGCGGTAGAAGAAGGTCATACCGTCATAGTAGCGTTGCACTTGCCCCTGATTGATTGGCATACCTGTTCCCTCTGCGCTCTGCCGGTTCCAAGTGAACGAATTCATAGCAGGAACCGTTGACCAATAGCGAATAATTTAGCGGCTGATCAGCCGTTCTTACGATGAAGCTGGTTTTCCGGCAAGCCTGCGGACTAATGATTTGCGATATTCCCCCGGCGCACAGCCCTCCCAGCGCCGGAACGCATGGTAGAAATTGGCCACATCGGCAAAACCAAGCTGCTCGGCAATCACCGCGAATGGCAGGTTTTTATCTCGCAACAGTGCACAGGCCCTGTTGCGGCGAACCTGGTCACGCAAGTCGACGAAGCGAACATTCTCGGCAGCGAGGTGCCGCTGCAGGGTCCGCGGGGTCATGTTCAGGGTCGCGGCAATGGACTCAATACTGGCATCCGGCTGACCAAGATGCTGCTCCAGCAGGGCCAATATCCGCGCTGTCAGTCCGCTGGCCCGGGACAGGCTGGCCAGTTGCTGCTGCGCCACCTTGCACAAACGCTGGTGATATTTCGGGTAGGCCGTCGCCAGCGGGGCGGACAATACTGCGGCGTTAATCTCCAGTTCATTACGGCTGTGCGAGAAGGTCAGTGGCACCGCGAAAAACTCCTGATACAGCGACAAATCCTCCGGCGCCGAATGGCGAAAGCGCACCGCCCGAAGCATCAGATCGCCGCCCACCAGAGAGCGGCCGATGGCGACCATGGTGGCCACCACCAGATCATTGTGGGTGCGGGTCCGGGTGAAGTTCAGACTCTCGTCGGAACTGACTGCCAGCAAACCCTGATCAGCGTTCTGTTGCAGCTCAAAGGTCAGGTACGGCACCAGCAGGTTCTTGTATCGCAACAGGCACTGGATTGCCTCCCCGAGCGTGTCGCTGGTGGCCATCAGACTGCCGAGAAGGTCCATGTTGCCGTAGTGACTGTCTCGTCCCACCTGCAGGCCGAACCCCGGGTCGCTGACTTGACGGAAGGCGTTGACCAGCAATGCATCCAGCTGTTCCAGGCGGATAAAGTGCTCCGCTGAGCCGACCGCATCGGCATCGATGCCGGCCTGCTCGAACAGGGTCTGGATATTGAGCCGCCCCTTCAGGGCAATCTCCAGAAGGCCCGGCAGGATGGACGCGGGCAGCAGGGTTTCTGTCATCGGCAGCTCCGGTTCACTGACAAGGTCAACATACGGTGAAGCAGATCACGGGTAAATGACTCCGGAGGACTGGCCCCGACGGCGCCCGGCGGCTACCCTTAGCCGGTCCTGAATCGGAGTCCTGCTTCCATGCTGAAACGTTACTACACTGACCTGGTTACTGAGGCGCCGGTATCCGCGCGTCAGGCTTACCGCTTCTTCTGCAATATTGATGACTGGGCTGACTGGTCCGGGGCCATCGACAAGGCCAGACTGTTTGGCGGCCAGTGGCGCAAGGGCGCATTCCTGATGTTTGCGCCGAAGGTCGGCAGCCTGCCGGCGGTGCCGATCGTGGTGCGGCTGCTTGATGTACAGCCGGATCGCAGCATCACCTGGGGTCTGGAGTTGCCGGGCGCCAGCATCAAGCACCGCTTCTCCTTTATCCCGATCGGCGACGACCAGTGCCGGATTCATCATGAGGAATGGTCGGAAGGCCTGATAACCCTGCTGGCGTGGCCGGCGGCCGGCCTGATTCGCCGCTTCAATGACCAGTTTGCCCGCGAGCTGGCAGCCATGTTCTAGGGAGCCTCTGAATAGCTGCTATGTTCCCGTAGGAGCGGCCGACCGGCCGCGATCCACAGCAAGGAAATCGCGGCCGATCGGCCGCTCCTACAATGGATTCCGGAGTCTGTCATGTCACCGCACCGCCTGTTTGGCCTGTACCAGCGTATTGTTCTGAACCGGCCGAAACTGTGGCTGGTGGTATTACTTGCCGTCAGTCTGGTGGCGGCCTGGCAGGTGCGGCACTTTCGCCTTGATGCCTCGGCGGATTCGCTGGTGCTGGAGCATGACAAGGCGCTGGAGTTTTACCGGGAAGTATCAAAGCGTTATGGCGGCAGCGATTTTCTGATCGTCACCTACACGCCGAAAGACCGGCCCCTGTTTGACCCGGCCACGCTGGAGCATCTGGAAAAGTTGCATGACGCGCTGTCGTCAGTGGAACAAGTGCAGAGCGTCACTTCCATGCTGGATGTACCCCTGCTGTTCAGCCCGCAGGTGAAGTTTGCTGACCTGGCCAGTAACTATCGCACCCTGCGCGATGAGGGCGTCGATCTGGCGTTGGCAGAGAACGAGTTTGTCAGCGAGAACCCGGTGTATCGCGACATGCTGGTCAGTCGTGATGCCCGCACCACCGCCCTACTGGTCAGTTTCGCCCGCGACGAGCACTATTTTGAACTGCTTTATCGGCGCAATGATCTCAGCCTGCTCGATCAACGCGGCGAACTGGACGAAGCAGGGCAACAGGAGCTGGCCGAACTGCGCCGCGAGTTCAGTGATTACAACAGTACCCTGCAGGCGCGTAGTGCTGAGCATATCCGCGAGTTCCGCGGCATTCTCGAGGCCCATCGTGATGAGGCCAACCTGTTCCTCGGCGGCGTACCGATGATCGCCACCGACATGATCCGTTTTATTCGCAGTGACCTGAGCACCTTCGGGGTCGGTGTGGTGCTGTTTATCCTGATCAGCCTGCTGATCATTTTCCGCCAGCCACGCTGGGCCGCGATTTCGCTGGCCTGCTGCGGCATTGCCACACTCTGGCTCACCGGTCTGCTTGGCACGCTGGACTGGAAGGTCACGGTGATCAGCTCGAACTATGTTTCGCTGCTGCTGATCATCACCATGTCGATCACCATCCATCTGATCGTACGCTACCGTGAATTCCAGCAGGAAAACCCGGATGCCGAACCACGCTGGCTGGCGCAGCAAACCACCTTGCACATGATGCGGCCGTCAATCTACATGATCCTGACCACCATGGTCGGCTTTGCCTCGCTGGTGATCAGCGACATCCGCCCGGTGATGGATTTCGGCTGGATGATGACCTTTGGCATCGGCATGGCATTGGTAATCTGCTATCTGTTAATGCCGGCGGTGCTGATGCTGCTGCCGGCGGGCAAGACTGACCACGCCCATGATTACACCCGGGCGATGACGCTATGGCTGGCTGGCCTGACCGAGCGCTTCCGCTTGCCGGTGTTGTTGCTGGCGACGGTTATTTTTATCGGTGCCGGGGTCGGTATTACCCGACTGACTGTGGAAAACCGGTTTATCGATTACTTCAAGGATGACACCGAGATCCATCAGGGCATGCTGCTGATCGACCGGAAGCTCGGCGGCACCACGCCACTGGATATCGTGATTGATGCTCCCGAGGACGTCACGCCACCGACTTTCAGCGCCGACGCAGAGGATCCGTTTGCCGATCCCTTTGCCGGAGAGGAAGCCGATCCGTTTGCCGATCCGTTTGCCGATCCACAGGCGGCACAGAACAATGGCTTCGATCTCAGCAACAGCTACTGGTATACCCCGCAACGTCTGGCCGAGCTGGTCGAGATACAGAACTGGCTGTCCTCCCATCCGGAAACCGGCAAGGTACTGTCGCTGGCGACCACCTATGAAGTGGCGGAAAAACTGAACGGTGGGCCGCTGAGCTATATGCAGCTGATGTTGCTGTCCAGCTTTATTCCCGCCGACCTGCGTAACCAGCTGATGAACCCCTACCTGTCTCCGGACGGCGATCAACTGCGCATTTCGATTCGGGTGATTGATTCGGACCCGAGCCTGCAGCGCAACGAGCTGATCGAGCGGATTCGCCAGGGTCTGATCGAGAACTTCGATCTCAAGCCCGAGCAGGTCAAGATGACCGGGGCGCTGGTGATGTACAACAACATGCTGCAGAGCCTGTTCGACTCGCAAATCAAGACGCTTGGCCTGGTTTTTCTGGCCATTTTCGTGATGCTGATCGCGCTGTTTCGCAAGCCGCTGCTGGCAGCGATTGCACTGGTGCCGAGCCTGCTCAGTGCGGCCGGTGTACTCGGCCTGATGGGCTGGATTGGTCTGCCGCTGGATCTGATGACCATTACCATCGCCGCCATCACTGTGGGTATTGCGGTGGATGACTCGATCCACTACATCCACCGCTTCAGCGAAGAACTGCCGCAGGATCAGGATTATATCGCGGCGATGAAACGCAGCCATGGTTCGATTGGTCGGGCAATGTACTACACCTCGATCACCATCATTGCCGGCTTCTCGATTCTGACCCTGTCGAATTTTAATCCGACCGTGTACTTCGGTGTGTTGACTGGCGCCGCCATGGCCATGGCTCTGCTGTGCAACCTGACAGTACTGCCCGCCCTGCTGACCACCTTGAAGCCGAAACTATTGTAGGAGCGGCTGATCAGCCGCGAAACCGGTTCGCGGCCGGTCGGCCGCTCCTACAGAGGGATCGGGCATTCGAACTGCAGGAGCCGTCGATCGACGGCGAAAAGCCTTCGCGGCCGGTCGGCCGCTCCTACACGGGCACGGTCGGCGCCACCTTGACCGGATCCTGATGGATCAGCACGTCGGCGTCGGGGAAGTGTTCATGAATGCGCTTTTCGATGCTGTCGACCAGTGCATGAGCATCGCGCAGAGTCAGGTTCTCGTCCATGTCGACATGCATCTGGATAAAACAGGTGCGCCCGGATTCGCGGGTGCGTAACTGGTGAAAGCCCAGCGCCAGCGGATGCTCAGCCACAATCCCCGCTATCACATGCCGTACATCGGCAGACATTTCCCGATCCAGCAACAGCTGAACAGACTGGTTACCCACCTGCCAGGCCGCCCGCAGAACATAAAGCCCGATCAGAAAGCCGGCCAGACCGTCCAGCCACAACCAACCAAAGGAGGCACCCAGTAACGCAAGCAGGATGCCACCATTCATGGCGACATCAGAAAGATAATGCAGGGAATCTGCTTCCACTGCTGTCGAGCCAGTGCGCTTGACGGTGTAGTACTGCAGCCGCAGCAACAGCAAGGTAATAAAGATAGAAGCGATCATCACCCCGATCGCCAGCGTGGTCGCCTGCATTGGTTGCGGTGCAAGCAGGCGGCCAACCGACTCGTTAAGCAGGAACATGGCCGACAGGGTAATCAGCACCGCCTGACCGAGGCCGGCAAGCGCCTCTGCCTTGCCGTGACCAAAACGGTGCTCGCTGTCAGCCGGCACCAGTGAGTAACGGATCGCCAACAGGTTCACCATCGACGCAGCCGCATCCATGAGGGAATCAACCAGCGATGCCAGCATCGCCACCGAATCGGACAGATACCAGGCCACCAGCTTGATACTGATCAACAGCGCCGCCGTCAGCACCGAGGCAACGCCTGTCAGCAACATCAATTGTGAATCGGTTGGTTTTTTCATCACCGCTTGGGCAACAGGGTTAACGGGTCCACCGGATTACCGTCACGGCGGATTTCAAAATGCAGCTGGGTACGAAAGGTGCCGCTGTCGCCCATGGTGGCGATCTGCTGGCCGGCAATTACCCTGGCACCCTCGCTTACCAGCATACGCTCATTATGCGCGTATGCACTCAGCCAGCGGTCATCGTGTTTGATAATCAGCAGGTTGCCATAACCGGTCAGGCCGCTGCCCCGGTAAACCACCACGCCGCCTGCTGACGCGCGGACCGGATCGCCGCTATTACCACCAATCACAATTCCCTTGGACGACACCGACCCGGCAACATAACGGCTGATCAGATTGCCGCTGGCCGGCCATTGCCAGGCGATCACGCCGGCACTCACCGCCGGCTTCGCTGGTGCCGGTGCCGGCGGTTTCGATTCGGTCTGTGGTGCAGGGGCAGGTTTTGCTACCGGTGCCGGTCGTGTTGCCACAGCTGCGCCATCAAGGCGGATCTGCTGACCCGGGTAGATAGTGTAAGGAGAACGAATATTATTGGCCGCCGCCAGTTGCCGGAAATCCTTGCCATGACGCCAGGCAATGGAATACAGCGTGTCGCCACGGGATACCACATGCACGGCCCGGCTGCCTGACGTACTGCCAGCTGCTCCATAGCGCTCGATCACCGGCGCGTTATGACTGCCGGAACATCCGGTCAGCCACCACAGCAGCGGTATCAGCAGCAGGAATTTCAACGGGCTCTCCTTCGGTCGCCAACTGTCGGTGACGTGGGTCCAATTGTTTCAGTTGCTGCGACGATCTGCGCGAAACAACAGTGCTACGACCAGCATACCGGCAAAGAGTGCCAACAGTGCCGGCAACAGCATGGCGTCACCATGCTGGCTGGCATACCCGGATGGCCATAACCACTGCTCGCGGCCCCCACTCTCCGGCATCCAGCGCCACGGCCACAGCTTGACCAGCGAGCCAGCCATAAACCCGGCCAGCAGCGCCATAATCGGGTCATGCCAATGCCGCAGCATCCAGCGCAGCAGATGAACGAACGACAGCAAGCCGATGGCGCAGCCACTGACAAAGGCGCCGATGCTGATCCAGTCTCCCTGACGCAGGGCATCCAGCACCGGCACATACATGCCAAGCAACAGCAGAATAAAGCTGCCGGAAATGCCGGGCAGAATCATCGCGCAGATCGCCAGCGCACCGGACAACAGAAACACCAGCGGACTCAGGCTGATATGGCCAAGCCCCGGTAACAGCGCGATGCCAGCCGCCGCAGCCATACCGCAAACAAAAGCAATCGATTCACGCAGCTTGTGTTCATGCAGGGAGCGCCACACCGGCACCACGCTGGCGATAATCAGGCCGCAGAAAAATGCCCACACCGGCACCGGATAGTGATCCAGCATCCAGCTCACCAGGCGGGCAAACAGCACAATACTGGTCACGATGCCGGCAAACAGGCTGAACAGGAATGCAAAATTACCCGCCTGCCAGAATGCCCTGAACCCGTCCCGGCGCCAGATGCCGAGCAGCCTCGGGTGCAGGTTGGCCAGCGAGCTGATCAACTGCTCATAAATGCCGGTAATCAGTGCCAGCGTGCCGCCGGACACTCCCGGCACCACATCGGCAATACCCATGGCCATGCCACGAGCGAATACGCCGGGCAGATGTTTCATTTAAGGATTCCTCGCTGAAACGGGACAAAGCGAACAGCATCCAGCTGAGTGGTCTGATATTCGTCGCCGACACGATCCACCACCGTCAGCCACTGCTGATCGCGCTCACCGACCGGCATCACCAGACGACCGCCATCGGCAATTTGCTCAAGCAACTCTTTCGGAATATCCGGGCGGCCGCAGGCGGCGAGAATGGCATCGAACGGCGCTTCACCGGCCCAGCCATAGCCACCATCGGCGTGCCTGAAATGCACCTTGCCGAACCCCAGCGCGGCGATGCGCTTGCGCGCCTGCTCCTGCAGCGGCTTGATACGCTCGACCGAATACACTTCTGCTCCCAGCGCTGCCAGCACTGCGGTCTGATAACCACAGCCGGTGCCGATCTCGAGAATTTTTTTCGGCTCGGCTTTTTCCACCAGCAGCTCGGTCATCCGCGCCACCACCCAGGGTTGGGAAATGGTCTGGCCATGGCCGATTGGCAAAGCGGTATCGTCATAGGCCTGATGCGCCAGCGCTTCATCAATGAAGAAGTGGCGCGGCGTGGAACGCATGATGTCGATGATACGGACATCGGTGATGCCCGCTTCACGCAGACGACTGACCAGACGCTCACGGGTGCGCGCCGAGGTCATGCCGATGCCGTTAATATTGATATCGCTGTCAGTCATTCGTTGTCATTTTTTGTCTGCAGGACGGCAGGTCAAAACCCCTTCAGCCAGCCGTCCAGAGTGGTAAAAGTGTCATAGCGGGTCATGTCCGCGTGCAGCGGCGTCACCGATACATAGTCATTGGCGATGGCATGAAAATCCGTGCCCTCGCCCGAGTCTGCCGGATCGCCGGCAACGCCGATCCAGAACGCCCGGCGACCGCGCGGATCCACAGTCGGCTGGACATCCGAAGCCCGCAGTCGGTGGCCCAACCGGGTCAGACGAAAGCCACGGATTTTTTCCAGCGGAAGGTTCGGGATATTCACACTCAGCACAGTCCTCTCCGGCAGCTCCAGCGTGTGCAGCCGGCTGAGCACCTGAAAGGCAATCTCGGCCGCATCGGCCCAGTAATCCGGCTGCCAACTGGTAACCGAAAAAGCCACCGCCGTACTCTTCAGAAAACGGCCTTCGACGGCGGCGGCAATGGTGCCGGAATAAAGCGCATCATCGCCGAGGTTGGCACCGGCATTGATACCGCTGACCACCCGCTCGGGATCTCCCGGCAGCAGGCCGTTGATGGCCAGATGCACGCAGTCGGTCGGTGTGCCATTGACCGCATAGCGGATATCATCGACCTGCTCGACCCGCAGCGGCTTGTCCAGCGTCAGGGCGTTGGAAAACCCGGAGCGGTTGCCGTCCGGCGCCACCACGACAAAATCCGACAGGCGCGACACCGCGCCCATCAGCGCCTTCAAACCGGGCGCGTGTATGCCGTCATCATTGGCGATCAGCCACATATTCCGTCCAGTCCAGAAAGTTAGCCAGTACCGTGGTGGCAAACGCCCCCGCCGGCAGGGAAAAAGACAGTATCAGGACATCGCCTTGGCGCTGCCACTCAAGACCGGCCACCGGCAGGCGGGTAGCGCGGCGGCCGGCCTCAACGCCTTCCCGGCACAACGCCTCAATGAGATCCTGACAGGGCGCCAGCACCCGCGTTTCCAGCTCGGCACAGGCCTGCGATGATGCCATGCCGCCGACGCCCGGCAAAGGCGCGGTGGGATGCACCTCGCCAGCTGCAATGCGCTCGGCCGCCTGCGGTTCATGCTCGGCGAGAAACAGGCCGCGACTGCCTTCCGGTTGCAGCACATCACCTTCGATCAGTGCGTTCCACACCCCCAGCCGCTCGCGCTCTGCCAGCACCTCGTTGAACAACCGGCTGCGTACCGCTGACAACCACAGACCACGCAGTGAGCTTTTCCGCGGTGCTTCGCCCTCGCCACGGAGCCAGCCGGCCGCACGACGAAAATTATTGTCGTCGCGACCAAAACGCTGCTCGCCAAAATAATTGGCAACGCCCTGCTGGCGAATCCGCTCCAGTGCCTGATCGAGCAATTCAGTCTGCCCGGACAATTCGCGCACCACCAGACGAAAGGCATTGCTGCGATGGGTACCGCGATTAAGTTTGCGGTTATGGCGCTCGGCCTGCAGCAACTCGATGCCCTCGGGCAAGGCAGACAGGTCCGGGTCCGGCTTGCCGGGCAAATGCAGGCTGAACCATTGATCGGTCACCGCATGGCGATCTTTCAGGCCGCTATAGCCGACATTACGCACCGGCAACCTGGCAAGTTTTGCCAGTGCAAGCGCCACATCCATGGTATTCCAGCCGGTTTTGCGGATATGCAACCAGAGGTGCTCACCGCCGGCGCCGGGCTCGAATCCGAGCTGTTCGCGCACCTGAAAGTCCGCCGGCGATTGCCGCAACCGGCCACGACACAACGCATCAGTCATGACGGCGGCATCAGTCATGGCCAACCAGCAATACCACAGCGGTCACGGCAATACCTTCACCACGCCCGGTAAAGCCAAGCTTTTCCGTGGTGGTAGCCTTGACAGAAATTTGCCCGACGCCGGTTTCCAGCAAGGTGGCCATACGCTCACGCATGGCGTTGACATGGGGCGCAATTTTCGGCTGCTGACAGATGATAGTGATATCCGCATTACCGAGCCGATAACCGTGCTCAGTTACTTTCTGGTAAACCCGTTGCAACAGCATGGCGGAATCGGCGCCGCGCCAGAGCGCATCCGTGTCCGGAAAAAAATGACCGATATCGCCCAGCGCCAGAGCGCCGAGCAACGCATCAGCCAGCGCATGCAAGGCCACGTCGCCATCCGAGTGCGCTTTCACTGCCTGACTGTGAGGAATTCGCACGCCGCCGAGCATGACGTGATCGCCCTCACAGAAAGCATGCACATCAAGGCCCTGACCAATGCGAATGGTCACGACAGCGCTTCCTGCTTTTGCCGGTCGAGATAAAACCCGGCCAGCGGCAGGTCTGATGGCAAGGTGATCTTGATGTTGTCCGGCTGCCCGGCAACCAGTTTCGGCTGCACGCCAATACGCTCCATAGCCGAGGCTTCATCGGTAATATCAGCGCCGTCGGCAAGCGCGCCGGCAAGAGCATCATGCAGGGCATGCAGCGGAAAGAGCTGCGGGGTCAGCGCCCGCCACAACTGCTGGCGCGCCACGGTAGCCAGAATATGCTGATTATCAGCACGTTTGACGGTATCAGTAATGCTGGTCGCCAGAATCGCCCCTTCAGGGCCACACTCACGCAGCAGCGATTCAATATCCGACAACCGCACACAGGGCCGGGCCATATCATGCACCAGCACCCAGTCACCCTCTCGGGCCACTTCCTTCAATGCCTTCAGGCCATTAAGTACGGACTGGGCGCGAGTTTCGCCGCCGAGTACCGAACGAATACGTTTGTGATGGGCAATACCAAGCTGTGGCCACCAGAGATCCGACGCAGAGGTGGCCACAACTATCTGCTGAATCGGCGCAAACGCCAGCAACCGCGACAGGGTGTGTTCCGCCACGGTGCTGCCGCGCAAGGTCAGATATTGTTTTGGTAGTGAAGCCGCCATACGGCTGCCGGCGCCGGCAGCCGGCACCAGAGCATAAAAGCGAGTGTCAGCGGGTAGCGCCATCGACGTCTCCGGGCTCTTCAATCATCAGGAAAAAGGTTTCGCCGTCACGGACCATACCGAGATCACGGCGGGCAATTTCTTCAACGGCATCCAGTCCGGACTTGAGGTCATCAACATCAGCAGACATCAGCCGATTGCGCTCAAACAGCAAACGGTTTTCCGCCTGCTTGTCGGCAACCGTGGCTTCAAGCGCGGACACGTGGCGCAGGCTGCCCTCTCCAAACCAGAGCCGCGCCTGCAGGCCGAGCAGTGCCAGTGCCATCAAGGCAAGGACTACCTGTCTGCGCGGCGACATGGCCATGGCTCACCTTTCAGTTCAGCCGCAAGCGGCGAACCTCACTTGAGAAAACGGAATTCCTTGCGCCCATGATACGCCGCCCGACCCAGCTCCTCTTCGATACGGATCAGGCGGTTGTACTTGGCCACCCGGTCGGAGCGACACAGGGAGCCGGTCTTGATCTGACCTGCGGAGGTTGCCACGGCCAGATCAGCAATGGTGGTATCAGCAGTTTCACCGGAGCGATGTGAAATCACCGCGGTATACCCCGCGTCCCGGGCCATCTTGATGGCATCCAGAGTTTCTGACAGCGAACCGATCTGGTTGAACTTGATCAGGATCGAGTTGGCGATGCCCTCATCGATACCACGCTTGAGAATTTTGGTGTTGGTGACAAACAGATCATCACCAACCAACTGGATTTTCTGGCCCAGACGATCAGTCAGGATCTTCCAGCCAGCCCAGTCACCCTCATGCTGACCATCTTCAATGGAAATGATCGGGTAGCGGTTGCACAGCTCGGCCAGGTAATCGACAAACTGCCCGGAGCTGAGGCTGCGGTTTTCACCGGCCAGCACGTACTTGCCATCGTGGTAGAACTCGGAAGCGGCACAGTCGAGCGCCAGAGTAATGTCATCACCGAGCTTGTAGCCGGTCAGGCTGATCGCCTCGACAATGGCCTCCAGCGCTGCTTCGTTGGATGGCAGATCCGGAGCAAAACCGCCTTCATCGCCGACAGCCGTGTTCAGACCACGCTTTTTCAATACGCTCTTCAGTGCATGGAATACCTCGGCACCACAACGGATTGCCTCGGCGATAGTCGGCGAGCCGACCGGCTGGATCATGAACTCCTGAATGTCGACGTTGTTATCGGCATGTTCGCCACCGTTGATGATATTCATCATCGGCACCGGCAGGCTGTAGGCCTGATCATCGTCCTGCAGATCGGAAATGTACTCGTACAACGGCTTCTTCTGCTCAACGGCAGCCGCTTTCGCCGCCGCCAGGGACACCGCCAGAATAGCGTTGGCGCCAAGCCGTGATTTGCTCTCGGTGCCATCGAGCTCAATCATGGCGTTGTCCAGCGCCCGCTGGTCGCAGCCTTCACGACCAAGCAGCAGATCGCGAATTTCCGAGTTGACGTTGCCGACCGCTTTCAGCACGCCCTTGCCCATATAGCGGGCCTTGTCCCCGTCGCGCAGCTCCAGGGCTTCGCGGGAGCCGGTGGACGCACCGCTCGGCGCGGTAGCGCTGCCGAAGGCGCCGGAGTCCAGCACAACATCCGCCTCGATGGTCGGATTGCCGCGTGAATCAAGAATTTCACGGGCTTTGATGTCAACGATTTTCGACATGGGAATTCTCCGCGCTTACAGCTTATTGGTTGTCGAATGCAGGCAGCGATTTGACCAGTTGATCAACCGCCTGCATCTGGGAAAGAAACTGCTCAAGACGATTCAGGCGCAGCGCGCAGGGACCGTCACATTTTGCCTTGTCCGGATCCGGGTGAGCCTCCAGAAACAGACCGGCAATGCCCTGAGACATACCAGCCCGACCGAGATCCGCCACCTGACTGCGACGACCATCGGCGGAATCGGCCCGACCACCCGGCTTCTGTAGCGCATGGGTGACATCAAAGAACAGCGGATAGCCAAACTGTTTCATGACACCAAAGCCAAGCATGTCGACCACCAGATTGTTGTAACCGAAGCTTGAGCCGCGCTCACACAGAATCAGCTGATCATTACCGGCTTCCTCGCACTTGTGCAGGATGTGGCTCATTTCCTGAGGCGCAAGAAACTGCGGCTTCTTGATATTGATGATGCGGCCGGTTTTCGCCATGGCCACCACCAGATCAGTCTGCCGGGCCAGAAACGCCGGCAGCTGCAGCACATCAATGACCTCCGCCGCCGGCGCTGCCTGATCCGGCTCATGGATATCGGTCAGCAGCGCGCAACCGAAAGTATTCTTGATCTCCTGAAAGATTTTCAGCCCTTCATCCAGCCCCGGGCCGCGATAGGAATGCAGCGACGAGCGATTGGCCTTGTCGAAGCTGGCCTTGAACACCCACGGGATACCGAGCTTTTCAGTGACGAGGGCATAATGCTCTGCCACCTGCATGGCCATATCCCGCGACTCCAGCACATTCATGCCACCAAACAACACAAATGGCAGGGCATTACCGATGCGGATATCGCCCAGCGAAATGATTTTCTGCTCAGCCACTCCGGTTCACCTTATGTTTCAAGGCTGCCGCCACATAGCAGCTGAACAGGCCGTGGCCATCACGCGGCGTGGACGTAAACTCGGGGTGGAACTGACAGGCCAGAAACCACGGATGATCGGCCACTTCCACCACCTCGACCAGATCATCATGCGAGCGGCCGGTAATTTTCAGGCCGGCTGCTTCCAGCTTCGGCAAGTAATTATTGTTAACCTCGTAGCGGTGACGATGGCGCTCGACAATTTTCGTGCTGCCGTAGCACTGCGCTGCCAGCGACCCTTCCGTCAACAGACATTCCTGGCTGCCAAGACGCATGGTGCCGCCAAGATCAGAACCTTCGCTGCGCTGTTCAACCTGGCCATCTTCCTTGACCCACTCGGTGATCAATGCCACCAGCGGTTCTGTTGTACCCGGGCGCAACTCGGTGGAGTTCGCGCCTTCAATGCCGGCGACATTGCGGGCGTATTCAATCACTGCCAACTGCATGCCAAGGCAAATACCAAGGTAGGGGATCTTGCGTTCGCGGGCATAACGGATGGCGGCGATTTTGCCTTCGGTACCACGATCACCGAAGCCACCTGGCACCAGAATCGCGTCAAGACGACCGAGCCGGCCGGGGCCGTCACGCTCGATTTCTTCCGAGTCGATGTATTCGATATTGACCTTGGTTTGATGGGCAATACCGGCGTGGGTCAGCGCCTCGTTCAGGGATTTATAGGCATCGACCAGATCAATGTATTTGCCGACCATGCCGATACTGACTTCACCCCGGGGATTAAGCTGTGCTTCCACCACCCGGTCCCACTCGGACAGGTCCGGGGCCGGGCATTGCAGGCCGAATTTCTCCAGCACGATATCGTCCATGCCCTGTTCGTGCAGCACACGCGGCACCTGATAGATGGTTCTGCAATCCGGCGCCGAGAACACCGCGCGTGCTTCAACATTGGTAAACAGGGCAATCTTTTCCCGGGCGCCGCGGGGAATTTCGTGATCCGAGCGACACACCAGCATGTCCGGCTGCAGGCCAATGGAGCGCAGCTCCTTGACGGAATGCTGGGTCGGCTTGGTCTTGATCTCGCCGGCGGAGGCGATATAGGGCACCAGGGTCAGATGCACCAGCTGGGAACGGTTGGAACCAAGCTGGACACGCAGCTGACGCACCGCTTCCAGAAACGGCAACGACTCGATGTCACCAGCGGTGCCGCCAATTTCGACAATGGCAATGTCAAAACCGGTAGCGCCTTCAAAGATCTTCAGTTTGATCTCATCGGTGATATGCGGGATCACCTGTACGGTGGCCCCCAGATATTCACCGCGACGCTCCTTGTCGAGGACGTCCTGATAGACGCGCCCGGCACTGAAGCTGTTTTTACGGGTCAGTCGGGTACGGATAAAGCGCTCGTAATGGCCGAGATCAAGGTCGGTTTCGGCACCGTCTTCGGTAACGAACACCTCACCATGCTGATAAGGGCTCATGGTGCCCGGATCAACGTTGATGTACGGATCCATCTTGATCAGCGTCACCTTCAGCCCGCGGGCCTCAAGCAGGGACGCCAGAGATGCGGAGGTAATACCCTTGCCAAGGGATGAAACAACCCCGCCTGTGACAAAAATGAATCGCGTCATGCATGCACCGGATGCTGGAAATGGACTGCGAACCCCTGAAAAATCAAGGAAAAATCAGAAGGTTGCGCGACAACAGGACGGGAGGAAATGCTAACAGAAGCGTCCCCCTGTCACAATGCGGAATCCTCAATCGTTAAGCGAAAGGCAGCTTCCCCGGGCGCCGCCGACCAGCCATCGGCCACGCCGATTGCCGCCGCTGCCACCAGCTCGCCATCGATAAAAAACAGCGGCAGCCGTTGCCGACGCCAGGGCGGAATGCCGGCGACGCGCCACAGCTCCGACACCTGCCGATGCCGGCCGCGCAGCAGAATCCGCTCGCCGCCCTCCGCGGCGCGGACCTGCAAGGATTGCCCGGTGGCCCGGAGGATGAGCTCGCCCTGCTCCGCCAGACGGATTGATATGTCGCCAAGTGAAAGGGCGGGCTGTTGCGCCGGCTGCCAGAGATGACAACCCGGCAAAGGCTCACGGGCTGCCGGTGCCAACAGCCACAACCGCTGCCGGTAACGCAACAACACCCCGTCCGGCCAGCAAATTTCCGGCTGCCGGTCCTCGGCCGCCAGCACCAGCTCGGTGTCGATCCGGGCTATACGATCGGCCGGCGGCGGGCGAATACCCCGGCGCCGGCACCAGCCGTAAATCAGGTTGCGGCGGCGCGCTGCCGACAAGGTCAGCCAGCCTGTCAAAGCAAGGCTGTCGCCGGCGCCATCACAGGCGGCGAAATCCTGCCCGGCCAGCTGGTCCAGCAGCTCGGCCTGCTCGGCCAGCACCGAGGCACTCAGCTGCATCGACTGAACCGTCTCCGGCCAGCGCTCCGCCAGCACCGGCATAACCTTGTGGCGCAGGAAGTTGCGGTCGAAATGAAGCTGGTCGTTGGCCGGGTCCTCAATCCATTGCAGCTGCCAGATAGCGCCGGCCTGCGCCAGATCGGCCCGGGCGACCGTCAATAGCGGCCGGTGAATATCACGGCCCTGCCAGCGCTGCACTGGTGCCATGGCGGCCAAACCGCGGGCACCGGCGCCGCGCAGCAACCTCAGCATCAGGGTCTCGGCCTGATCCTGACGATGATGGGCCAGCAGCAGCGCATCCTGTTCACCAACATGAGCAAGCAGCGCCTTGCGGCGCGCCCGGCGCGCGCGCTGCTCAAGATTGCCCTTGCCGGCCACATCGACTCGCTCGGCAATAAAGTCAATGCCCGCCAGTCGGGCCTGACCCTGGCAATGTGCCAGCCACTGGTCGGCGTCGGCATGCAGGCCATGATGCACATGCACTGCCAGCAGACGCTCAGCCAGGCCGGCCCGGCACAGGGCGGCAAGCAACACCGAGGAGTCGAGGCCGCCGGAATAGCCCAGCACCAGACGGCCGCGGATGTCGGCAAGGCTGTGGCGAAGATGATCAGGGAGCGCGTCAGGGGTCATGCAAGTCGCCCCATGCGGGATTGACGGCCGGGGTTATTCGTCCGCCGGCCGGGTACTGACATTACTGTAGCTGGCAAGGCGCTTGTAGCGACGCGCCACCAGTTCATCCGGGGACAGCTGGCCGAGTCGATCAAGCTGCTGCACCAGACTCTGGCGCACCCGCTCGGTGATCTGTTCATAGTCGCGATGCGCGCCGCCAAGCGGTTCCGGCAACACCTCATCAACAATACCCAGCTCATGCAGGCGGGCTGCAGTCAGGCCCATGGCCTCGGCAGCCTCTGGCGCCTTTTCCGCGCTGCGCCAGAGAATCGAGGCACAGCCTTCCGGGGAAATGACCGAATAGGTGGAATACTGCAGCATCTGCAGATGATCACAAACACCGATCGCCAGTGCGCCGCCGGAGCCCCCCTCACCAACCACGGTAGCGACAATCGGCACCCGCAGTTTCGACATCACCATCAGGTTGCGGGCAATCGCTTCGCTCTGGCCCCGCTCCTCGGCATCAATGCCGGGGAAGGCGCCGGGAGTGTCGATAAAGGTCAGGATCGGCAGGCGGAAACGCTCGGCAGTTTCCATCAGGCGCAGGGCCTTGCGGTAACCCTCCGGGCGCGGCATGCCGAAGTTGCGACGCACCTTCTCTTTTACCGAACGGCCTTTCTGGTGGCCGATCACCATCACCGGGCGGTTATCCAGCCGGGCGACACCGCCGACGATGGCCGGGTCATCGGCAAAGGTGCGATCACCATGCAGCTCGTCAAAACCGGTAAACAGGCGGCGCAGGTAATCCAGGGTATAGGGACGGCGCGGGTGACGGGAAAGCTGGGAAATCTGCCACGGCGTCAGATTCTTGAAGATCGACTCGGTCAGGCCAATGCTTTTGTCCTGCAGGCGGCGAATCTCATCGGAGATATTCACCTCACTGCCGTTACCGACCAGCCGCAGCTCCTCGATCTTCGCTTCCAGTTCCGCGATGGGCTGTTCAAATTCGAGGAAATTCGGGTTCATCTGCCTGCCAGTTCCGCATGATCGCCTGAAGTGGGCCCAAGTGTAGCGGGGCCATGCCGGGCCGTCACCCTCGGCGCCGTGATGCAGTGCCTGAATTGCATTGCAAACTGTAACCCCGGGCCACTGGCTGTGCGGCCCGCCCCCCCGCCGGAAGGCTTAAGGCTGGTTTAAGGAGCCGGGAGCAAGCTTGTTACACAGTTCAATTTACAGACTCAAGCCAGAAGACAGGATGCCGGAAAACCCCATGTACACAGCCGCGATACGCTATTCACTGGTCGGCATGATGGCCACCTCCGTTCACTACGGAGTCCTGATCCTGCTGGTGGAGCAACTGGGGCAAACTCCTGCTCTGGCAACATGCTGGGGCGCGCTGGCTGGCGCACTCGTTGCCTATACTGGCAACCGCGCCTACACCTTCTCCAGCAAAGCATCCGCGTTGATAACACTGCCACGCTTTCTCACTGTGGCTGTCGCCGGGATGGCGATCAACACCAGCATCGTATGGTGGCTGACAGACATCGCAAACATCTACTACCTGATCGCCCAGGTTATCGCCACCCTGACGGCACTGGCCGCTACCTTCCTTCTGAATCATTGGTGGACCTTCCATGAATGAACTGAATCTCGCGCTGCAAAGGCCGGCACTGTCTGTAGTAGTGCCTGTATTCAACGAGCAGGAAGTGCTGCCAACTTTCCACCGGCGACTGGCGGCGACTCTTGAACAAGTCGCCGGCGGCGTTGAAATCATCTATATCAATGACGGCAGTCGCGACGCCAGCGCAGCCATCATTGAAGACCTGCGTCTCTCGGATAGCAGGGTTGGACATATCAGCCTGAGCCGCAACTTCGGCAAGGAAGCAGCCATGTCAGCCGGTCTGCAGCATTCCTCCGGCAAGGCAGTCATCATCATTGATGCCGACCTGCAGGACCCACCGGAGCTGATTCCGTCGATGATCTCTGCGTTCGAACAGGGAGCAGATGTAGTCAATATGCGGCGCCGCCATCGCCACGGCGAAACCTGGCTGAAGAAGAAAACGGCGGCCTATTTCTATCAGATCATGGCGAAAATCGGCGAAGTTCCGGTTCAACGCGACGTAGGCGACTTTCGACTTCTGAGCAGACGAGTAGTCGATGCACTGAATTCGATGCCGGAACGCAATCGCTTTATGAAAGGGCTCTTCTCGTGGGTTGGCTACCGAAACATCACCGTTGAATATGACCGTGATCCCCGCCAGGCCGGAGTGAGCAAATTCCACTACTGGAAGCTGTGGAATTTTGCCATTGAAGGCATCACCTCATTTTCGGTTTTGCCCATAAAGTTTGCCTCCTACGCCGGCCTGGCCAGTGCTTTGCTCGCCGTGCTTTGCGGAATCTATTTCCTGTTCAAAACATTGATCTTCGGCGACCCGGTTGCCGGCTTCCCGACCCTGATTCTGGCTATTCTGTTTATGGGAGGGCTGCAACTGATGGCAACGGGCATTATGGGTGAGTACGTCGCCCGCCTGTTCCTGGAGAGCAAGAACCGGCCGCTTTATCTGCTGGATTATTACCACCCTGCACATAATCACGAGACAGCCGGAAGCGGACGCCGAGGTGTGCATGCTGCAAGGCGATAAACATTTCCGGCTGATACAGGCTATCTGGATCAGCATTGTCATACTGGCATTGATCCGACTGGTTTCCATTGGCCTGTATCCCTTGATGGAGACCACCGAGGCCCGCTACGGTGAAATGGGCAGGTTAATGCTGGAAAGCGGAGACTGGATCACACCCTGGTATGACTACGGCGTGCCGTTCTGGGGCAAGCCACCGGCATCCGTCTGGGCAACCCGCACAGGGCTGTCGCTGTTTGGCATCAACGAGTTCGGCGCGCGCTTTCCGCATTGGCTATTCGGCATCATCACTGCAGTGGGCACCTGGTATCTTGCGCGCCGACGCGGCCGCGAAGTTGCCACCATGGCAACCGCGATACTGAGCGCATCCATGCTATTTGTCGTTGCCAGCGGTGCGGTCATGACCGACATGCTGATGACCGTCGGCATCACCATGACTATGGCCGGATTCTGGTTCGCCATGAATGAATCCGGGCCGCGCTCTGGCGGGACCATCATGCTGTTTGCCGGCCTCGCCATCGGCCTGCTGGCGAAAGGCCCTGTTGCCGTCGTTCTGTGCGCTCTGCCACTGGGTCTCTGGACACTCTGGAACGGCAAACTGTTGCTCGTCTGGAAGCGAATTCCGTGGGTTCGCGGACTGCTGGCGACGTTACTGCTAAGCGCTCCCTGGTACTGGCTGGCAGAACAACGTACGCCGGGATTTCTGGAGTACTTTCTGGTCGGAGAACACTGGAAACGCTTCACCGTTAGCGGCTGGAGTGGCGATCTCTATGGCAACGCCCATGATTTTCCACGCGGCAGCATCTGGCTATTCGCTCTGGCCGCATTTCTGCCATGGACAGCGCTGATTCCCGCAGCAATCTGCCTGAGTAAAGACGCGCACCAGCAGGAGCAATGTCAAACCAACAATAATTCCTCCCGTCTCTGGAATCGATTCCTGATTCTGTGGGCACTGTCACCGATGCTGTTCTTCACGATGGCAGGCAATATTCTGATCACCTATGCGTTGCCTGCAATGCCAGCGATGGCGCTTGTTGCTGCCGAAGCCTTGTCTCGACATCTGCCCCGCAACCGGTCGCTGAAGACAGTATTGGCAGGAATGGCTTTTTCCATCCTGATGATGCTGTGCTCTCTGGCCTATGTGGTGTCGCACGAGAATGAACTGAAATCGACAAGATCACTGGTAAGCTACTACCAGTCTCAGCGAAACCAGTCTCAGCGAAACGACTCCCGACCACTGTATTTTTATGGCAGCCGCCGACAGTATTCCGCCAACTTCTACCTTCAGCGCCCGGTAACGTATCTACTGGATGAAACCGGAATAATAAACACAGCAGGACAAGGGCCAATGCAACTGGCCATTCACCGGCGCCATTATGATCGACTGCCCGAAAGCATCCAGACCGACCTTGAAGTTCAGGCGGAATTCGGAGAATGGCTGCTGACCGGCAGCATTACTCACTGATGCTGCTGGAATAAATCAGTACTGCAGGGTTACCGACTGGCCACCAAAACGACCGCGCAGGTCCTCCAGCAAGGCTTCCTCCGGTGCTACCCGCCAGTCGTCGCCGAGCAGCATCTGGCCACTGCCAAGCGGATGCGCCAGTTGCAACATGATCGGGCAGTTGCCACCACGATACGGTGCCAACAAGCGGCGTAACTGTTCCGGCAGCTCATCACCCACCGGCACCCGGACCAGCAGGCGCCGGGCAAACTGCTCGCGGGCCCGGCGGATGTCCATAATTTCATCCGCCGACACCGATATCACCATCTCGCCATCGTTTTGTGGCCGACGCCGAACGCTGCCACGAATAATCAGCACCACATCCTGCTGCAGCAACTCCCCATACTGGCGATAAACATCGCCAAACACGGACACTTCAATGCGGCCGGTTTTGTCATCCAGCGTGATAAAAGCAAGACGCTCACCACTCTGCTTGCTTTTTGTCTGGCGCAGTTGCACTACCTGCCCGGCGATCAGCGCCAGCTCACCCTTGCCGGTGGGCTGCAGGCTGCTGATGCGACTACTGACCATATGCCGCAGCTCGGCCTCATATTGATCAATCGGATGGCCGGTGAGAAACAGGCCGAGGGTATCTTTCTCACCCTGCAGGCGAACATCATCGCGCCACACCCGGGCGCGCTGCCACGCTACCTGTGTGACTGACTCCGTTTCCGCTCCACCGCCAAACAGATCGCCCATGCCTGCTTCGGCATTGCGGGCATCCTGCTCCGCCGCCTGTATGGCATCACTCAGCGTCGCCATCAGGGTGGCCCGGTCGTCGACCGATTTTCCCGGGCTCAGCTGGTCGAGCGCGCCGGCGCGAATCAGCGCTTCCAGTGAGCGACGATTAACCTTGCGCAGGTCGATACGGCGACAGAAATCAAACAGATCCGGGAACTCAGCACTTTCATCGCGAGCTGCAACAATGGCGTCAATCGGCGCTTCACCAAGGCCCTTGATCGCGCCCAGACCATAGACAATATGGCCGTCAGCGTTAGCTGTGAAACGGAAGCCACAACTGTTTACGTCGGGCGGCAGCACCTTCAGGCCCATATGGCGACATTCATCAATGAAGGTCACCACCTTGTCGGTGTTGTGCATATCGGCAGAAATCACCGCCGCCATAAATTCGGCAGGGAAATGCGCCTTTAACCAGGCAGTCTGGTAGGCAACCAGCGCATAGGCCGCCGAGTGCGACTTGTTGAAACCGTAGCCGGCGAATTTTTCCACCAGATCAAAGATCTTGATGGCGAGATTGGGATCGACCCCCTTGTTCTTCGCGCCGGTCTCGAACACCTCGCGCTGCTTGGCCATTTCCTCAGGCTTTTTCTTGCCCATGGCGCGGCGCAACAGGTCAGCGCCGCCAAGCGAGTAGCCGGCCAGCTCCTGGGCAATCTGCATTACCTGTTCCTGATACAGGATAACGCCGTAAGTGGGCTCCAGAATCGGCTTCAGCAAATCGTGCTGATATTGCGGATCCGGATAGGCCAGCTGCTCGCGCCCGTGTTTGCGGTTGATAAAATTATCCACCATCCCCGATTCCAGCGGACCAGGACGATACAGCGCAACCAGTGCGATAATGTCTTCAAACACGTCCGGCTTGAGCTTGCGGATCAGGCCCTTCATGCCCTCCGATTCAAGCTGGAATACTGCCGTGGTCTCGCCCACCTTGAGCAGATCAAAGGTTTTCTTGTCGACCAGCGGAATGGTCGTGATATTTATCGGCTTCTCGCCCTGCGGAACAATGCGGGCGTTAATTGCCTTCACGGCCCAATCAATAATGGTCAGGGTTTTCAGGCCGAGAAAGTCGAACTTGACCAGACCGGCGGATTCAACATCATCCTTGTCATACTGGGTGACCAGACTCTCGCCGAGCTCGTCACAATGCAGCGGCGCGAAATCGGTGAGCTTGCCCGGTGCGATCACCACACCACCGGCGTGCTTGCCGACGTTTCGGGTCAGACCCTCCAGCTTGAGCGCCATTTCCCAGATTTCGCGCACAGCGTCGCCGTCACTACTACTGCTGGCGAGAAAGTCGCGCAGCGGCTCCTCTTCTTCCAGCGCCTTTTCCAGCGTCATGCCGGGCGTGCCGGGAATCATTTTCGACAGACGATCGGCCAGACCGTAGGGCTTGCCCTGCACCCGGGCGACATCGCGCACCACCGCCCTGGCAGCCATGGAGCCGAAGGTAATGATCTGCCCGACCGCTTCGCGGCCGTATTTATCAGCGACGTACTGGATCACCCGGTCGCGTTTGTCCATGCAGAAATCAACGTCGAAATCCGGCATCGACACCCGTTCCGGGTTCAGGAACCGCTCGAATAGCAGATCGTATTCGATCGGATCCAGATCGGTGATTTCCAGCGCATAGGCCACCAGTGAACCGGCACCGGAACCACGCCCCGGCCCGACCGGTACATCGTTGGCCTTGGCCCAACGGATAAAGTCGGAGACGATCAGGAAGTAACCGGGAAAACCCATCTGGTTGATAACGTTCAACTCGAACTGCAGGCGCTCGTCATATTCCTGACGTCGCGCAGCGATGGTTTCCGCATCGCCGAACAGTTGCTGCAGACGTTTTTCCAGACCGGCACGGGAGTCCTGTTCGATAAACTGCTCGATAGTCTGCCCGGCGGGAATGGGAAAATCCGGCAGGAAGTTTTTCCCGAGCGTGATATTCAGGGTGCAACGCCGGGCGATCTCGACACTGTTAGCCAGCGCTTCCGGCAAATCACTGAACAACTCCAGCATTTCCCCGGCGCTTTTCAGATACTGCTGATCGCTGTAGCGACGTGGCCGGCGCGAATCCTCGATGGTGGCGCCGTCATGAATACAGACCCGCGCCTCATGGGCATCGAAATCCTCGACCTTGAGAAAACGCACGTCATTGGTGGCGACCAGCGGCAGGCCAAGCTGCTCTGCCAGCGTGACGCTGGCATGCAGGCAGTTTTCATCGCCGGGGCGGGATGTGCGCTGCACTTCCAGATAAAAACGCTGCGGAAACCACTGGCTGAACTGCGCTGCCAGCTCGCGCGCATCATCAAACTTGTCGGCCAGCAGTAACTGGCCCAGCTCACCATGCCTTGCTGCCGATAACAGAATCAGGCCTTCGCTGAGCTCCTCCAGCCATTCTCGTTTTATCAGTGCCCGGCCACGCTGCTGGTTGTGCTGCCAGGCGCGGGAAATCAGCAGCACCAGATTACGGTAGCCCTGCTCGCTGCAGACCAGCACGCACACCGGCGCCGGTTCGTCGATAAAGCGACTTTCCAGCCACAGATCGGCGCCGGCAATTGGCTTGAGGCCGGCCGCTTCCGCCGCCTTGTAGAACTTGATCAGACCGAACAGGTTGGAATCATCGGTGACCGCCACTGCCGGCATGCCCAGCCTGGCGCAATGCTTGACCAGCGCCTTGACCCGTACCACCCCGTCCACCAACGAATAGTCGGTGTGCAGACGCAGATGAACGAACTCAGGTTGGCTCATGCCGACTCCGGTAGAAAAATAAGGTCAGGCCAGACCCAGGCAGCGGGCCACCGGGCCGAACGAACGACGATGTTCCGGCAAGGCGCCCAGCCGTTCAAGGGCAGCCAGATGCTCGGCGGTAGGATAGCCCTTATGGCGGTCAAAACCGTAATCCGGATGACGCTGGTGCAACTGCAGCATTTCCGCATCACGGGCCACCTTGGCCAGAATCGAGGCGGCACTGATCGCCGGGATACGCTGATCGCCCTTGACCACCGCCTGTGCAGGGCAGCCGAAATCCGTGACCTTGTTGCCATCCACCAGTACTGCCTGCGCCGCCACAGAGAGCCCGGCCACCGCCCGGCGCATGGCCAGCATGGTGGCCTGAAAAATATTCAGCTGATCGATTTCTTCCGGTTCGGCACGGCCAAGGCTGAACGCGAGCGCACACTCACGGATCTGCCCGGAGAGCGCCTCACGGCGCTTTTCCGACAATGTCTTGCTATCGGCCAGACCGGGCACCGGCCGGGCCGGATCAAGGATCACCGCTGCCGTCACCACCGCACCGACTAACGGCCCCCGGCCAACCTCATCAACACCGGCAATATACATACCCGGGCGCCAGACAAAGGCGCTTGGCAGAAAGGCCTCCGCCTTCGGGTACTCGGCAAACGGATGGCTCACGGCCGCTCCAGCAGTGCGGCAACAGCAGCCGCTGCCCGCTCACTGGCGTTGCGGCGCAACTGTTCGTGAATGGCATCAAAGCGGGACACCAGCGCGGCGGCTCGCTCGGGGTCATCGAGCCAGCCCTCCACGGCCTTGATCAGGTTTGCTGCGGTCATCTCGCCCTGAATGATTTCCGGCACCACCGATTCGCCGGCCAGCAGGTTCGGCAGGCCAACCACATGGGTTACCGCCAGCGACATGGCTATCCAGTAGGTGATCCAGCCAACCTTGTAGGCAATCACCATCGGCTTTTTCACCAGCAGCGCTTCCAGTGTCGCCGTACCCGAAGCCAGCAGCACCAGATCGGACGCTGCCATGGCCTCACGGCTATGGCCATCAATGATGCTCAGGTAAGCTCTGTTCTGCTCGCCGCACAGCGTATCAATCTGCTGACGACGGGCAGGGTTTGCCGCCGGCACGACAAAATGCAACTCCGGCCGACGTGCCGCCAGCTGATCAATGACTTGCAGAAACGTCGGCAACAACATGCGGACTTCACCGCCACGGCTACCCGGCAACACACTGACCAGCGTGCCGGTCGCCGGCACGCCGAGCTGCGCGCGCAGCGCCACGGCATCCATGCGCATTGGAATACGGTCAGCCAGCGGATGGCCGACAAACTCCACCGGCACATCATGATCGCGATAAAAATCGGCTTCGAATGGCAACAGCGCCAGCATCAGATCGACACTGGCACGAATGCCCTTGATCCGGCCCTTGCGCCAGGCCCACACCGACGGCGACACATAATGGGTGGTACGAATACCGGCGGCGCGCAAGCGGCGCTCAATCGGCAAATTGAAGTCCGGCGCATCAATGCCGATGCAGACATCCGGCTTTTGCTCAAGCAGAAAGTCCACAAGCTGACGGCGCAAGCGAAACAGCTCAGGCAAACGGCCCAGCACTTCGGTGATTCCCATCACCGACAGCCGCTCCATCGGGAAAAAGCTGTGCAAGCCCTGCTCGGCCATCAGGGTGCCACCGACACCAATAAAACGAATATCAGGATAACGTTGACGCAGCGCCGCCATCAGACCGGCACCGAGAATATCGCCGGACTGCTCGCCGGCGATCAGTGCAACGAGTGGCGAGGAGTTCGCCATGATCAGCGGGTAATGCCGCGCTCCGATGCGCGCAGCGAGTCGATAAACAGTTGCAGCTCGGCACTGGCCGGCATGGCCTCAAGCTCGGCAATAGCCTGCTCAAGCGTCAGACCCTGGCGGTAAACAATCTTGTAGGCCTGGCGCAGGGAACTGATGGTGTCCGCACTCCAGCCACGACGACGCATGCCCTCGAAGTTCATGCTGCGCGCGGAGGCCGGATTACCCCCGACCATCACGTACGCAGGAATATCCTTGACGATCAGGCTGCAGCCCGCCGACATCGCGTAGGACCCGATTTTGCAGAACTGATGGACGCCGGTCATACCACCGAGAATCACCCCGTCGCCAATATGCACATGACCGGCAATACCGGTGGTGTTGGCAAAAACATTGTCGCTGCCGATCACGCAATCGTGCGCCACATGTACCGCCACCATCAGCAGGTTGCGATCACCGATACGGGTCAGGCTGTTGTCCTGAATGGTACCGCGATGAATAGTAACGTGCTCACGAATAACATTGTCATCGCCAATTTCAAGACGGGTCGGCTCACCACGGTATTTCTTGTCCTGACACTCCGCGCCCACAGAAGCGAACTGGAAAATGCGGTTGTTGCGGCCGATCCGGGTTGGCCCTTCAATCACCACATGGGAAGCAATCTCAGTGCCGGCGCCAATCTCCACGCCCGGACCAATGATCGACCAGGGACCTACCTTGACGTCCGCAGCCAGCTCGGCCGCGGGATCTACGATTGCAGTCGGATGAATCATCGTCCGCTTCCGAAACAGGTTATTGAACGGCACAAACGATGCCGGAGCGGCCCAGTATAAACCGAACCGTTAATACTATTTACCTACCAGCGCACAGATCAGAGACGCTTCTCTGCCACCAGAAACTCGACCGAAGCCACCAGCTGGCCGTCTACCCTCGCCTCGCCGGAGAATTTGAGGATATTACGCTTCACGGTGATGTAGCTGGCCTTGAGAATCAGTTGGTCTCCGGGCACCACCTGACGCTTGAAGCGGGCCTTGTCGACCCCGACCAGCAGGTACATGTAGCCGTCCTCGGGACGGCGGTTCTCGGTAACGAAGCCGAGCACCCCGGCCGCCTGCGCCAACGCCTCAACGATCAGCACCCCCGGCATAATCGGCTCGCGGGGAAAGTGTCCGTTGAAAAAGGGTTCATTAATCGAGACATTCTTCACCGCCTCGATGGATACACCCGGATCGACCTTGATGACCCGGTCTACCAGCAGGAACGGATAGCGGTGGGGAAGAAGTTCTCGAATCTGGTTAATGTCCATGTAGCTCTCGCACAAGGCAAATCACTCTGCCGGGTTACTGTCATCCAGACGACGCTCGACCGCCTTCAGGCGCTTGGCCATCTCATCCAGATGGCGAAAACGCACGGCATTACGACGCCAGGTTTCATGATCGGTCTCAGGCACGCCAGAGGCATAAATACCTTTCTTGCGAATTGATCCGGAGACCATGGACTTACCCAGGACCTGCACCTGGTCAACAATCTGAATATGCCCGGCAATACCGACCTGACCGGCAAAAACGCAGAGCTTGCCAATCTGGCTGCTGCCGGCCACACCCACTTGAGCAGCCATGGCAGTACCGTCGCCGATAGTGACGTTATGGGCGATATGCACCTGATTGTCGATAATCACATTGTTACCGATTACCGTATCTTCAATGGCGCCACGATCAATCGTTACGCCGGCACCAATATCGCAATTCTCGCCGATACGCACCGTGCCCACCTGAGCGATTCTGGTCCAACCCTGACCATTAAAGGCAAACCCGAAACCGTCACACCCGATCACTGAGCCGGCCTGAATATTAGTCCGCGCACCGATCTGTACGCCATGACAGATTGTAACATTTGCTCCGATACGAACCTGATCGGCAAGCATGGCACCAACATCTATAACACTGTTGGCCATGATCACAGCGCCAGCGCCAATCCGCACACCTGCCCCTATCACTACACCTGCGGCAATACTGGCGGACGCATCAATCCTCGCACCGGGATCGACAATCGCTCGCGGATGAATTCCCGCAGCTGCAGCAGGAGCAATGTCGAAGCATTGACTGATAACAGCGAACGCAAGGTGTGGATCGTCAACCACCAGCACCGGCACTGGCGACTCGTCCGCATGCTCGTCGCGGCAGATAACTGCTGCTGCCCCGGTTTCTTTCAGCTGCGCCCGATAGCGGGGATTGGTGAGAAAGCTGATTTGCCCGGCACTGGCGCCCTTCAGCGTGCCAAGCCCTGACACCTGCACAGACGGATCGCCGCGTAGCTCCGCCTTCAACAGTTCAGCAATTTCCGCCAGCGTCATCATCAACCGTACCTTACTTCATCTTGTTGATCTGTTTGGTGACATCGGCAGTGATATCCACTGACTGCGAGGAAAACAAAACAGCCTGTTTGACCAGCACCAGATCATACCCTTTCTCTTTGGAGAGATCGGCCACCGCCTTTTCCAGCTTCGGCGACATAACAGCCTGAAGTTCTTCCTGGCTCTGCTGCAGACGCTGCTGGACCAGCTGTTGCAGGGAACGGAACTCGATCATCTTGGCATCCCGCTCATCGGTCAGCGCCTGCCCCTGATCCCGGCTCATCGTTACACCTTCCTTCTGAAGGCGCTCTTCGATCTTCATAATGTCGTCACGCAATTTACGCAGCTTGTTTTCCTGCCCCTGCATATCGGACTGGAACTTGCCAATGCGGGCTTTCACTTCTTCTGTTTCACCCAATGCACGCTCGGGATCGACAACAACAATTTTCGGTTCGGCGAAAGCCAGCATCGGCAGAACCAGCAGTGCAGCAAAGAGCATCTTCGTTGTTTTCATTGTGAGTCTCCTAGAAAGTCTGTCCAAGGGAGAACTGGAATACTTCCGTGTCATCTCCCGGTTTCTTGCCCATCGGCTCGGCAAAACTGAACCCCAGTGGACCAATAGCGGTCAGCCAGCTTAGTCCGACACCGGCGGAGTAACGCAGTTCATCAGGCTTGAAGTCAAGCCCGGTCACCCCGGTAATTTCTGTCTGCCAGACATTGCCCACATCGGCGAAAAAGAACGTTCTGAGACTACGACTGTCCGGTGCGAAAGGCGGCGGAAACAGCAATTCCAGACTGGCCTCAGTCAGCAGGTTCCCGCCGATGGGGTCAGGGTTACTGTCCGGGTTACAGTTCGGGGGGTCATTAAGGCAGATATCAACTGACTGGAATGTCGGCGAACGCGGCCCCAGAGAGCGGGCCCGATATCCCCGCACGGAACCAATACCACCGGAGAAATAGTTCTCGTAGAACGGCAGCAACAGATCGTTGCCATAGCCGTCACCAAAGGCAATATCACTGCGGGCACGCAGCGTCCAGCGACGACTTATCGGGAAGAAGCGCTGGCCGGACCAGGTCACCTTGTAGAAGTTGTAATCACTGCCCGGCACCGCCACCTCGGCCGACAGATTCTGTGACCAACCACGATCCGGGAATACACCACGGTTCAGGGTGCTCATCTGCCAGCTGCCATTCAACTTCAGAGAACGGAACGCAGTTCTCCCTTGCCGATTGAGAAACTCCTGAATGTCATACGCGACAAAGGCGCCGGTGACGATGTCCAGCTCGTCAACGCCAAAACCGAAATTCAGACGTGCATATTCAGAGATCGGGTAACCGTAGCTGACCGAACCGCCAAGCCGGTTTGCACCATACTCGGTGATAGTCGTCTCACTGAAATCCGTCTCCGTGTAGTAAAGACTGAACCCTCGGCTTACCCCATCCAGCGTGTAGTAGGGATTCAGATAGGAAAAATTATAGCTATCACGAACTTCGCTACGGCTGACCGCGAAGGAGACCCGGTTGCCGGTACCCATATAGTTATTCTGGCTGACATTGGCGCCAAAGATAAAACCACTGGCATCCGAGTAGCCGACATTGGCACCAATCGAACCGGACGGTTGCTCCTCTACCTTGTAAACCACGTCAACAAGATCTTCCGCCCCGGGTACCCGCGGCGTTTCTGCTTCAACTGTACTAAAGTAGCCAAGCCGCTGCAGACGCTGGCGGGAAAGGTCAATCAGGGCACTGTTGGCCGGCGCCTGCTCGAACTGTCGCAACTCGCGACGCAGTACTTCATCAACAGTCTTGTTGTTGCCGACAAAACCGATACGGCGTACATACACCTTGCGCCCCGGATTGACGAAGAAGGTTACATCTACTGTTTCACCAGCTTCGTCCGTTTCGGTAAAACTGTTCACCTCGGCAAAGGTATAGCCTTCATTGCCCAGACGACGGGTCAACAAGTCCGAGGTATACGTCAGCAGCTGCTGGGAAAATATCTGGCCCTCGCGCACCACCAGCAGAGGTGTCAGCTCCGCTTCATCCACTACCAGATCACCCTGCAGCTTGACGTTGCGAACGGTGTAACGCTTGCCTTCGGCCACATTCAGGGCGATATACACCTCACGCCGGTCCGGGGTCACCGCCACCTGGGTGGACTCCACTGATACGTTCACATAGCCACGATCAAGGTAGTACGACCGGAGCCGTTCCAGATCACCCCCAAGACGTTCGCGGGAATATTTATCGTCGCCCTTGAAGAACGAAAACATGTGCGAGGAGCTGAGCTGGAAATCCTTGAGCAGCTCCTCATCGGTAAATGCCTTGTTGCCGACCACATTGATATCGCGAATACGGGCAGGCTTGCCCTCATATATCTTGATGTTCAGGGCGATCCGGTTACGCGGCAACGGCACGGATTCGGTTTCGATGGTGGCGCCGTACCGACCCTGAGCCACATACTGTCGCTCCAGCTCGCCGGTAATGCCTTCCAGCGTCGAGCGGCGAAATACTTCACCAGCGGTCAGGCCTGCGCTCTTTAATCCTTTCAGCAACTCTTCGGTATCAATTGACTTGTTGCCGGTAATATCAATTTTGGCAATGGACGGACGTTCCTGAACAATGACTACCAGTACGTCGCCATCACGAGCCAGCTGCACATCTTCGAAATCGCCGCTGCCATAAAGGCTGCGAGCGGCATCGGCGAGTCTGCCGCTCTCAATCTGGTCGCCCTTCTGGATCGCCAGATGACGAAACACGCGCTCTACCGGCAATCGCTGCAGCCCCTCCACACGGATATCCGAGACCCGGAACGGAGCCATCTCTGCAATCCCCAGAGAGGCCGTCAGCAAACAGCAGAAGCCGATAACAGCAACAACAAGGCGCAAAAAGAATCCCCCGCGCATCACTTCAGCAACCTGAAAATATCGTTGCCGACGGCAAACACCATCAGCCCCAGCACCAGCACCATGCCAACACTCTGGGCTGCCATCAGAAAACGCTCCGGCAGATCCCGGCGGGTAATCATTTCCACCACGCCGAACACGATCCAGCCACCATCCAGCATCGGCACCGGCATCAGGTTGATAACGCCAAGGCTGACACTGAAGAAGGCCAGAAACAGCAAAAACGTCGCCAGCCCCAGCGCTGCAGTTTCGCCGGCAGCCTGAGCAATGGTCAGCGGCCCCCCCAGCGTTTTCACCGACAGCTCGCCAGTAAACAGCTTGGCGATGGCACCGACAATCATGGTGGTCTGTTGCCAGACCCGACGACCCGCCTCCGGCACAGCCGACAGCGGACCATAATGAATCTGCCGCATGCCGGCAATGCCAATACCGGCACGGCCGACCACCTGTTCACCCTCGGTCACCGCCTCCGGCACCAGCGTCAGTGACAGACGCTCACCGTCGCGGCTGATATCCAGCGTCAGCTCGACACCCGGGTTGGCGCGAATCCGCTCGACCCACTCGCCCCAGCTCGCCACCGGCTCGCCATCCACTGCCAGCACCCGATCTCCGGCCTGTAACCCGGCCTGTTCCGCAGGGCTCCCGGCCAACACACTACCGGCCACCGCCTGCGGCGGCTGGGCGGTCAGACCCAGCACGGTAAAGGGGTTGTCTTCCTGCTGCGCGGCCCAGGCATGGATCGGCAGTAATACATCGCGGCGATCACCGTCTGCAGAACGCACCGTCAGTCGCAGCTCGCGCTGCTCACCGGCATAACGAATCAGTTCGCCGGTCACCGCCTGCCAGGTCGGTGTTGGCTGGCCTTCAATCGCCACCAGCTCATCGCCACTGGACAGACCGGCCTGTTCCACTGCAGTACCCGGCTTGATCTCGCCAATCACCGGGATGCGACTGGTTTCTCCACCCAGAAGCACCACCCAGTAGAGCAGGAAGGCGAGAATCAAATTGGCCAACGGGCCAGCGGCATACACAATCACGCGCTGCCAGGCCGGCTTGCCGGAAAACTCCACCGTCTCATCCCCGGGGCCAATCTCGCAGTCACGGCGGTCAAGCGGTTTGACATAGCCGCCCAACGGAATCGCGGAAACGACAAAGTCAGTACCGGCCCGGTCCTGCCAGCCAAACAGCTTCGGCCCGAAGCCAATGGAGAATTTCAACACCCGCACATTGAACAGGCGCATCGCCAGATAATGACCGAACTCATGAATCGCCACGATCACGATAATCGTGACGATAAAAGCCAGCAGCGTCTGCATCAGTGCATGCCCCCGCTGTGACGAGCAATCCAGTCACCGGCATGGGCGCGACTGATCCGGTCAGCATCAAAAATTTCTTCCAGACTGCTGCAGGCCACCGCGCCACAATGTTGCAAGGCATCGTCAACGCAGGCGGCAATACCCATAAACGAAAGTTTCCGATCAAGAAACGCCTGAACCGCGACTTCATTGGCAGCGTTCAGCACGGCACTGGCAGCACCGCTGGCACGCAATGCCTCGCGGGCAAGATGCAGGCAGGGAAAGCGCTCAAGATCCGGCTCTTCAAAAGTCAGTTGCGAAAGAGTGAGAAAGTCGATTCGCGGCGCGCCAGAGGCAATACGCTGCGGCCAGGCCAGCCCGCAGGCAATCGGCGTACGCATGTCCGGCGTGCCAAGCTGGGCCAGCACCGAACCATCTTCATATTCCACCATGGAATGCACCACACTTTGCGGATGAACCACGACATCAATGCGTGACTCCTCCAGAGCAAATAACCAGCTCGCCTCGATCAGCTCCAGCCCCTTGTTCATCAAGGTGGCGGAGTCGACTGAAATCTTCGGCCCCATATCCCAGTTCGGGTGTTTCAGTGCTTGGGCCACGGTCACCTGTCGCAGCAGCTCGGCACTGTGGCTGCGAAACGGCCCGCCAGAGGCGGTCAGCAACAACCTGCGAACGCCTGCCAGTGACCGCCCCGCATCCGGCAGACACTGAAAAATAGCGTTGTGTTCCGAATCCAGAGGAATCAGCTCGGCGCCATGCTGGCGCACCGCATCCATAAACAGCTTGCCGGTGACTACCAGCGCTTCCTTGTTGGCCAGCAGAATGCGTTTGCCCGCCCGTACTGCCGCCAGCGTTGGCAGGATCCCGGCGGCGCCGACAATGGCGGCCACCACCACATCGACTTCTGCGGATTCGGCCACCTGCTCCAGCGCCCGGTCACCCTCAAGCACTTCGGTGTGCGACCCGAGCTCACCCAGATGGTTCCGGAGCAACGCCGCCGCCGCGGGGTCCCGCAGCACCGCATAACGGGGCTGATGCTTGAGGCACAATTCGGCGAGGGGCCGCCATTTGGTGAACGCTGCCAGCGCAAACACCTGATAGCGCTGCGGATGCAGCGCCAGCACTTCCAGCGTCTGCACACCGATACTTCCAGTAGCTCCGAGCACGGTAATTCGTTGCATCTCAGACACCGCCCGGCAGCGCGGCCTGACTGAGCGCCATCAGCGCCACCGGCAGCGCCGCAGTGACGCTGTCGATACGATCCAGCATGCCGCCATGACCGGGCAGGATAGTGCCGCTGTCCTTCACCCCGGCCTCGCGCTTGACCATGCTTTCAAACAGATCGCCAAGCGCAGACGCCAGCACTGTTACCAGCGCCACCAGTAACAGCAACAACCGATTGCCCTCCACCGGCGCCTGCCAGGCCACCAGTGCCACCACCGCCAGCGCCAGCGCGACACCTCCGATCAATCCTTCAAGGGTTTTGCCCGGGCTGACTTTCGGCGCCAGCTTGTGCCGGCCGAACGCCCGGCCGGCAAAATAGGCCCCGGTGTCCGCCGCCCAGACCCAGAGGAGAATGAACAGCAACGCCCAGGGCCCGGCGAGGCCCAGCGCGCCCTGCGACTGCACCTGCACCAGTGCCGCCCAGGACGGCACCAGCAGTGCATAGCCAATCAGCACCAGTTTCCAAGGCGCACGCCAGTAACGGGCGCTGCCCGGATAGCCCAGCACCAGCACCAGCGCACCGGCCCAGACCAGCGGCACCCAACTAAGCAGCCAGACCGGCCGGAACCACTCTGCCGCCGCCAACAATGCCGCCAGCACCAGCACCCAGAGCACTCGCCCGGCCTTGTTCAGCCCGCCAGCCATGGCCGACCATTCCCAACCGGCAGCGAGAAAAAATGCCGCCGCCACCAGCGCAAAGGCCTGACGTTCAAGCAGGAACAGGGCGCCGAGCACAATCGGCAACAGCACCAGCGCAGTGATAATGCGCAGCTTTAACATCAGGCATCTCCCTTCAGGCTGGCCACTTCCTCACCGGAGCGGCCAAAACGTCGCTGCCGGCCGGCATAGTCCGCCAGTGCCAGATCCAGCGTCGTTGCATCAAAATCCGGCCACAGCACCGGGCTGAACCAGAGCTCACTGTACGCAGCCTGCCAGAGCAGGAAGTTGCTCAGACGCTGCTCACCGCCGGTGCGGATCAACAGGTCCGGCGGTGGCAGGTCGGCCAGACAGACATACCGGCCAAGCTGCTCGGCATCAATATCCTGTGGCGCCAACCGACCTGACTCGACCTCGCCAGCCAGCCGTCTGGCAGCCTCGGCGATATCCCACTGGCCACCATAGTTCACCGCTATCACTACGGTCATGCGTGTGTTCCCGGCGGTCAGCGCTTCGGCCTCTGCCATGCCCCGCTGCAGCTCAACGCTGAAGGCACTGCGCGCGCCAATAAACCGCAGCCGCACCCGGTTGTCATGCAGCTCTGCCACGCGACTGGCCAGCGCTTTCAGAAACAGGCTCATGAGGTGGCGGACTTCATCTTCCGGGCGGCGCCAGTTTTCCGAACTGAAGGCGTACAGGGTAACAACCTGAATACCGCGCTCTGCCGCCGCACGGATCACCGCCTGAACCGCCTGTTCGCCGGCACGATGCCCTTCAACTCCCGGCAGACCACGAGCACGGGCCCAGCGGTTATTGCCATCCATGATGATTGCGACATGTCGTGGCAACTCGCCGACGTGCGAATCAATGTCAGGTGCAGCAGATTGCAAAGTGGCGCCCCAAAACAGGAACGGACCGCGCAGCGGTCCGTCAGCGGATGTCACTGCGACGGTCCTCAGACCGTCATCAGCTCCTCTTCCTTTTCTTTCAGCAATTTGTCGGCTTCGCCGACAAACCGGTCGGTGAGCTGCTGGATCTGCTCTTCGCCGCGACGCTCGTCGTCTTCGGAGATTTCCTTCTCTTTCAGCAGCTCCTTGATGTTGGTGTTGGCATCGCGACGGATATTACGAATGGCTACGCGGGCGTTCTCCGCCTCGGCGCGTACCACCTTGACCAGATTCTTGCGGGTCTCTTCGGTCAGCGCCGGCAGGATCAGACGAATCACGGTGCCGGCGGTGGACGGGTTCAGGCCCAGATCCGACGCCATAATGGCTTTTTCAATGGCCGGAATCAGGCTCTTGTCGAACGCGGTGATCACCAGCGTGCGGCCTTCTTCCACCGACACGTTGGCGGCCTGGCGCAGCGGCGTATCGGCGCCGTAGTAAGACACCGACAGGCCATCGAGCAGGCTCGGGCTGGCACGACCGGTACGCACTTTCTTGAATGCCGTATCAAGCGACTCAAGGCTCTTTTTCATCCGGCTTTCCGCATCTTTCTTGATGTCATCGATCATCGAACGTTCCTCGTGTTCACTCCCGCCGTCAGGCGGATTCAACCAGCGTGCCTTCGCTGCCACCCAGCATCAGGTTCAGCAACGCGCCCTTCTTGTTCATGTTGAACACCCGCAGCGGCATGTTGTGATCACGCACCAGACAGATCGCGGTCAGGTCCATCACACCAAGCTTGCGAGCCAGTACTTCGTCATAGCTCAGGCGATCATATTTGACCGCCTTCGGGTTCTTTTCCGGATCCGAATCAAACACGCCGTCAACCTTGGTCGCCTTCAGCACCACGTCGGCATTGATTTCGATGCCGCGCAGGCAGGCCGCCGAATCGGTGGTGAAAAACGGGTTGCCGGTGCCGGCACAGAACACCACCACTTCGCCGTTCTTCAGGTAGCGGATGGCGTTGCGATGATCATAGTGCTCGACCACACCACTCATCGGGATCGCCGACATCAACCGGGTGCGGATATTGGAGCGCTCCAGCGCATCGCGCAGGGCCAGCCCGTTCATCACCGTGGCCAGCATGCCCATGTGATCGCCAGCCACCCGGTCGAGGCCAGAGGCCTGCAGGGCCGCACCACGAAACAGGTTGCCGCCACCGATCACCAGACCGACCTGAACGCCGATACCGACCAGCTGGCCGATCTCGATGGCCATGGCATCCAGCACCTTCGGATCGATCCCGAAGCCCTCATCACCGGCCAGCGCCTCACCGCTCAGTTTCAGCAGAATCCGGTTATACCGGGGGGAACGGTCGCTGATGCCGGCCATAATTCGATCTCCGCGTGGCTGAGGGTCCGATTGGGGGCGGATTCTAGCAGGATGTGCGGCAGCTGTGCCGTTCGGACTACAAAAAAGTGACGCACCGACCGGGTCCTGACCGTTTTACCCGTTATCCGGTCATTTATCCGCCGATCGATCTGGCCGCTCTGGCATACTCCGGGGGCTCAGGACCAACCGGGCCCGCAAACAAAAACGCCCCGTCAGTGACGGGGCGTTTTGGCCGACCGGGTTTCCGGGATCAGCCCTTGTTGACCTGCGCCATGACTTCAGCGGCAAAGTCGGTTTCTTCTTTCTCGATACCTTCGCCCACTACCAGACGAATGAAACCGGCCACTTCGGCGCCAGCGTCTTTCACCAGCTTGCCAACGGTGGTATCCGGGTTCTTCACGAACGGCTGATCCAGCAGGCTCACTTCTTTGAGGAACTTGCTGATCCGGCCGCCGAGCATTTTCTCAACGATTTCTTCCGGCTTGCCAGCCATGTCCGGCTGGGCACGGATGATTTCTTTCTCTTTCTCGAGAACGTCGGTCGGCACCTGATCGCCGCTGACTACCATCGGGTTGGTTGCGGCAACATGCATGGCCACGTCCTTGCCGAGGGTCTCGTTGCCGCCCTTAAGGGCCACCAGTACGCCGATCTTGCCGCCGTGCACGTAGGCACCGATGGCTGTTTCGGCCTGCAGCATGGCTGCGCGGCGAACCTGAATGTTTTCACCGATCTTCTGCACCAGCGCCTGACGGGTCACTTCGACGGTCGGGCCTTCCGCAGTCGGCAGCTCGGCAATCTTGGCAGCGTCGGTTTCACCGGCAGCCAGTACCGCGTTGGCAACCTTGGCAACAAAGCCGAGGAAGTTTTCGTCGCGGGCGACGAAATCGGTTTCCGAATTGATCTCGACCATGATGGCGGTCTTGCCATCGGCACTGACGGCCACGCCTACTGCGCCTTCGGCTGCAGTACGGCCGGCTTTCTTGGCAGCCTTGGCCTGACCTGATTTACGCAGGTCGTCGATTGCTTTTTCGATGTCAGCGCCGGCTTCGACCAGTGCATTCTTGCACTCCATCATGCCAAGGCCGGTACGTTCACGGAGTTCTTTTACCATTGCAGCGGTTACAGCAGCCATGATTGTCCTCGCTGGGAAATTGGGGGGTCAGAAACGGAAGCGGGGCCCGTGGCCCCGCTCCCTGGTGGAGCTTACTCGGCGGACTCGTCAGCGACTTCGACGAAGCCATCCTTGTCCACCGGCGAGGTGGTCGCAGCGTATTGACGGCCCTCGATAATGGCGTCAGCAACTGCAGCCACGTACAGCTCGATGGCGCGAATAGCATCATCATTGCCCGGGATCACATAGTCGACGCCATCCGGATCGGAGTTGGAATCAACCACCGCAATCACCGGGATACCCAGCTTGCGGGCTTCCTGAATGGCGATGTCTTCATGATCGACGTCGATGATGAACAGGGCATCCGGCAGACCGCCCATATCCTTGATGCCGCCGATGGAGCGCTCAAGCTTGTCCATCTCGCGGGCGCGCATCAGCGCTTCTTTCTTGGTCAGCTTGTCGAAGGTACCGTCCTGGGACTGCACTTCCAGATCGCGGTAACGCTTGATCGACTGACGGATGGTTTTCCAGTTGGTCAGCATGCCGCCGAGCCAGCGGTGATCGACGTACGGCATGCCGCAGCGAATCGCCTGCTCTTTGACGGTCTTCTGCGCTGCGCGCTTGGTGCCGACAAACAGAATCTTGTTGTTGCTGGCCGCCAGCTTGTTCACAAACGACAGGGCGTCGTTGAACAGCGGCAGGGTCTTTTCCAGATTGATGATGTGAATCTTGTTACGGGCGCCAAAGATGAACGGCTTCATTTTCGGGTTCCAGAAACGGGTCTGGTGACCGAAATGCACACCGGCCTTCAGCATGTCACGCATGGTAACGCTGGCCATTGAAGTATCTCCTTCGGGTTGGGCCTCCATATTCCCTCAGCCTCCAACCCTTGCGGGCACCCAGGGGGTCTGTGTCGGAATATGTGTGGATTTCCCTTGTCTGCTCCGTAGCAGGTACACTACGCAGCCTGTCCGGTCAGCAGCAAGGCGCGCGCTTTATACCACAACGGCCCCGGAGCAACAATCCGGAATCCACCGTTGCCTTCCGGTATTGCCCCGCCCTGCCCCCTCACCTGCCGGTAACCCGATGATTTTGCTGGAGCCTTGCGCCGTCCCATGACTGTGACCCTGAAGACCCCGGAACAGATTGCCCAGATGCGCGTGGCCGGCCGCCTCGCCGGTGAAGTGCTGGATATGATCGGCCCGTACGTTCAGCCCGGTGTCAGCACCGAGGAGCTGGACCGGATCTGCCACAGCTATATCGTCAACGAGCAGAACGCCATTCCGGCGCCGCTCGGCTATGGCGGCGGCGGCGGCCGGATGCCGTTCCCGAAGTCGATCTGTACCTCGGTCAACCACGTGGTCTGCCACGGCATCCCCAGCGACAAGAAGATTCTGAAGAAAGGCGATATCGTCAATATCGATGTCACTGTGATCAAGGACGGCTGGCACGGCGACACCTCGAAAAGCTTCTTTGTCGGCGAGGCCTCGCCACTGGCGAAGCGACTGGTCGAAGTCACCCGTGAATGCATGGTGCGGGCGATCCGCATGGTCAAACCGGGCGTGCGCCTGGGCGATCTCGGCTACGAAATCCAGAAGCTGGCCGAGTCCGAACGCTTCTCGGTGGTGCGTGAATACTGTGGCCACGGCATCGGCCAGATCTTTCACGAAGAACCCCAGGTGCTGCATTACGGCAAGCCGGGCACCGGGCTGGAGCTGTGCGCCGGCATGGTGTTCACCATCGAACCGATGATCAACGCCGGCAAGGCCGCAACAAAACTGCTGCCGGATGGCTGGACAGCGG
>JBECKT010000105.1:0-6045 GCA_040235405.1 Alcanivoracaceae bacterium | reverse complement strand
ATTCTGCTGGCGACGTACTTTGGCGACCTCGACGACAATCTGTTCACCGCGCTGGAGCTGCCGGTGCAGGGGCTGCATGTCGATCTGGTGCGCGCCCCGGCACAACTGGAAAAAATCCTGCCGCGGCTTGGCAACAAGGTGTTGTCTGCCGGCATCATCAATGGCCGCAATATCTGGCGCACGGATCTCGATGCGGCGGCCGCATTGCTTAACAACGCCCGGCAACAGCTTGGCGAACGGCTGTGGCTGGCGCCGAGCTGCTCGCTGGCCCATGTGCCGGTGGATCTGGCGTATGAAAACAAACTCGATGATGAACTGAAAAGCTGGCTCAGTTTTGCCGTGCAAAAACTGGATGAGCTGGCTTTACTGCGCGGGCTAATCGATGCCGATCCGGCGGTGAACGATGCCGTCAACGCACAACGTCTGGCGCTGAACAGCCGGCAGCAATCCACACGGATTCATGATCAGCCGGTGCAGCAACGGCTGGCTGCCAGCGTTTCCCTGTCGCGCCAACGCCAGCAGCCGTTCTCGACACGTATCAGCACCCAGCAACAGGCGCTGAACCTGCCTCCTTTCCCGACCACCACCATCGGCTCGTTCCCGCAAACCCGGGAAATACGCACTGCCCGGCGTGACTGGAAGGCAGGAAATCTCAGCGAGACGGATTACCGCACAGCCATGGAGAATGAAATTCGTCACTGCATTCGCGTGCAGGAAAAACTGGGGCTGGATGTACTGGTGCACGGCGAAGCCGAACGCAACGACATGGTCGAATATTTCGGTGAACTGCTCAGCGGTTTTGCCTTCAGCGAAAACGGCTGGGTACAGAGTTACGGTTCACGCTGCGTCAAGCCGCCGATTATTTATGGCGACGTATCGCGGCCGCAGCCGATGACCGTCGAGTGGGCGCGCTTTGCCCAGTCGCTGAGCGACAAGCCGGTGAAAGGCATGCTGACCGGGCCGGTCACTATCCTGCAGTGGTCGTTCGTGCGCGATGACCAGCCACGGGCGCAAACCTGCCGGCAGATTGCGCTGGCACTGCGCGACGAAGTCAGCGATCTCGAAGCCGCCGGCATCACCGTGATCCAGATTGATGAACCGGCATTTCGCGAAGGGCTGCCGCTGCGCAAGCGAGACTGGCAGCACTATCTCGACTGGGCGGTGGACTGCTTCCGGCTCTGTTCCGCGCAAGTGCGCGACGACAGCCAGATCCATACCCATATGTGCTATTCGGAGTTCAACGACATCATCGAGGCGATAGCCGCCATGGACGCCGACGTGATCACCATCGAGACCTCGCGTTCCAACATGGAGCTGCTGCAGGCGTTCGAGCACTTCGCCTACCCGAACGATATCGGCCCCGGCGTCTATGACATCCATTCGCCGAATATCCCGTCGGTGGACTGGATGGTACGGCTGATGGAAAAAGCCCAGGCCGGGATAGCGGCGGAGCGGCTCTGGGTCAATCCGGACTGCGGCCTGAAGACCCGCGACTGGCCGGAAACCGAGGCGGCGCTTGCGGCGATGGTCGAGGCGGCGCAGCGGCTGAGGGCCCGGATCGCCGGAGGCCGGCCCGGGTAAGGTGTCCTGCGACAACCTGCCCCAGAGCCTACCAAGCGGTTGCTTGGTTGACATCCGAGCCTGTTCACGCTGGTCACTGCGGCCAAGTCATTTAAGAAGAAAGCACTAGTAGAATGCTGGCACTACCCCAGAAGCAAATGTACCATCGAACAATGTAATCATTTGAGAGGCACTGTCGCCATGGCTATTGCAGTTCAACCCATTCGTCGCGATATCCGTTTCAAGCTGCCCGCTGACCGCGTCACCGACTGGCACGGCACCGGCATGCATGTCACCCAGTTTCTGAACACCATGAGCCTGTTCTTTCCGGTGGGCGAGCGGTTCTTCATCGACTCGGTGCGTCATTTCCGTGACCACGCCAAAGATGATGCCGAGCTGAACGCGAGCATCACCGCTTTTATCGGCCAGGAAGCCATGCACGGCCGTGAGCACGAGGAAATGAACGAGATGATGGAGCAGGCCGGGATGCCGGCCGTGGCTCAGGAAAAGTATGTCCTGAACATGCTCAACCTCATGCAGAAGTACACGCCGAAGATTTTCCAGCTGTCGGCAACTGTATCGCTGGAACATCTGACCGCCATTCTCGGTGGTGCCCTGCTGGACAATAGCGAGCAGTTCTTCGAAGGTGCCGAACCGCGCTACAAGGCGATCTGGCAATGGCATGCGCTGGAAGAAACCGAGCACAAGGCAGTGGCTTTTGACCTGTACGCCAAAGTGATGGGCAAGACCCTGCAGGCCTACGCCCTGCGCGCCATTACCTTGCCGGTTGCCACCGGCATCTTCCTTGCCATTGTTTATCCGTACTACATCGAGAACCTGCGTCGCACCGGCGGCCTGACCGGCAAGGGCGCGCTCAAGGGTCTGTGGACCAGCCTGCAGTACCAGTGGGGCAAGCCGGGGATCCTGCGTCAGGTGGTGAAGCCCTGGCTGGACTGGTTCAAGCCGGGCTTTCATCCGTGGGATCACGACAACAGCCACTACCTCAAGGAACTGGACAGCATGCTGTCTGATGTTATCGAGAAAAAGGCGGCCTGACCGGGCTTTTCCGACACCAACAAAGGCCGCTCACGCGGCCTTTGTTTTTTTATCTGCTACAGTGGGGGCCGGTTTATCTGATAAGGAGTAACGGCCATGTTTTCCCTGCTGCTCAACTGGATGCGTAACAACCAGATTCTTCCACAAATTTCCGACACGGAACGCCAGGCGCTGGAAGCTGGTGATGTCTGGATTGATGGCGACTTCTTTTCCGGCCGCCCGGATTTTTCCGCAATTCTCAAAGAAAACTACGACAAGCTGCCGGCCAATGAACAGGCATTTCTTGATGGCCCGGTGGAGGAATTGCTACGTTTGTGTGATAGCTATAAGTTGTCGCGCCAGCGCAAAGTACCCGATGAGATCATGCAGTTCCTGGCAAAAAACGGCTTCTTTGCCATGCAGATCGACAAGGAATATGGCGGCATGCCATTTTCGACCCTGGGCAAGTCCTCGGTCATGGCGAAGATCACCCCCTGGTCCGGCATTCTCAGTGCACTGGTTGTCATCCCCAACTCGCTCGGCGCCGCCGAGCTGCTAGGCCACTACGGCACTGAAGAGCAGAAAAAATATTATCTGCCGAAACTTGCCAGCGGTGAGTTTATCCCCTGCTTTGGTTTGACCGAACCCACCGCCGGTTCCGATGCGGCGTCTATCAAGGCCGACGGCGAAGTGTTTCGCGATACCGATGGCGAGATCAAATTCCGTCTCAACTTCCGCAAGCGCTATATCACGCTGGCGCCAATCTCGAACCTGATCTCCCTGGCAGTACGCCTGCGCGACCCCGACAATCTGCTCGGCAAGGGCGAGGATGTCGGCATCACCGTGGTGCTGATCGAAAAAGGCGTCGAGGGTTTGCATATCGGCGATCATCACGAACCGATTGGTGATGCCTTTCCGAATGGCCCGATCGTTGGTCGCGACGTCATTGTGCCAGCGAAGAATATTCTTGGCGGCCCGGACTATGCCGGCCAGGGCTGGAAGATGCTGATGGAATCTCTGGCCGGTGGCCGGATGGTGTCGCTGCCGGCGTCCGGCATCAGCGCCATGCGCATGGCTGCTTCTGCCATGGGCGCTTACTCCATGGTACGTCAGCAGTTCGGCATTCCGATTGGCAAGATGGATGGCATCTCCGCCAAGGTCGGCAAGGTTGCCGCACTAAGTTATATGTTTGAAGGCGCGCGGGTATTCGGCTGCTCGGCACTGGATGCCGGCATTCAGCCGCCGGTGGCCTCGGCAATCATGAAAGCCTGGTCCACAGAAGTCGCGCGCGAGTGCGGCATTGATGCCATGGATGTGCTGGCCGGTGCCGCCGTGATGCAGGGCCCGAACAATGTGATTGGTCGCAACTACTGTTCCGCGCCGGTGGCGATCACCGTAGAAGGCGCCAATATCATGACCCGCACCCTGATGGTGTTTGGTCAGGGTGCAACGCGCTGCCATCCGTATGCCTATAAAGTTGTGCAGGCGGTGGAAAGCAATGATGTGCCGGCATTCCGGAAAAATCTGCTCGGCTGGATCTGGCAATTTGTCTCCGGCTTCTTCATGACCCTGCTGCACGGCGTGACCCGTGGTCACTTCACCGTATCGGTACCGGATGTGGCACCGGAAACCCGCCACTGGTATCGGCGGCTGGGCTGGGCCGCGAGTCGTTTTGGATTGATGACCAACCTCGCCATGTTCCTGATTTCCGGCAAGCTGAAAGCACGCGGCAATCTCACCGGTCGCTACGCCGATGCCGTGGCCTGGATGCTGCTGACGGTGTCCGCATTGCGCCGTTATGAAGCCGACGGCCGTCGCCGCGAAGATCTGCCGCTGTTGGAGTACGCCTGCCAGCACGCCATGGAACAGGTGCAGATTGCCTTCGAGGGCATCTATGAAAACTTCGGCGGGCCGATGGGCGTGATCCTGCGCACACTCGGGCGCTGGTGGCTGATGATTAATCCACTTGGCCATCAGCCCACCGATGCGCAAAGCGCTGCAGCCGCTGCAACGGTGCAGCAATTCAATGCCCAGTATCTGCGCCTGAATGAGGGCAACTATCTACCCCGCAATGGTGAGCCCGGTTTTGGCCGATTGTTGCAAGCATTCCGCCTGACCGGCGAAGCCGAACCGGTGCGCGATCTGATTCGCGCCGCCCAGCGGCAGAAGCAACTGCCGCGCGGCAGCGCCGATGATCTGGCCGAACTCGCAGCAGAAAAAGGTGTTATCAGCCAGCCCCAGAAAGCGGCGCTGATCGAAGCCCGCGAGGCCTGTCTCGCCGCCATTGAAGTGGATGTCTTTACCGCAGAGGAATTCTATGGAGGGCATCCGGCCTCAAGCCTGACTGCCAGCGGTGATGGCGGGCAGCCGCACTGATGCCTCGATCGAACCTTTTAATGGCACAGCGTGATCTACCCGAATATTCTGATGCGTGCATAGTAGCGTATCCGCCCACCAAGGGCCGCACAGGAGACCCGTAATGAGTCAGCATTTGGCCGCCGCCGAGCAGGCATTTATCAATGAAGTCGGCAATGCCTTTCTGGAGAAATCCCGCCCTCCCCACCCGGATGCGGTTAGGAGCTGGCGTCCCAGCGGAGTGACCTGGCCACTGATGCGGGTAGTGCAAGGCAAGGTCAGCGGTCTGAAAAAACGCGAAGCGCCAGTGGATGGCTACAAGCTGGTCTGGCTTGAAGGCGGTAATACCAATGGCCCTGCGGTGGTTTTATTGCACGGCTTTGCCGCCAGCAAGGAAAACTGGCTGCCGCTGCTACCGCTGCTGAGCCGTCATTATCATCTCTATGTGCCGGATCTGCCCGGCTGGGGTGAAAGCCATTTCAGCCCCAATCTGCCATACGGCATGGATCATCAATCCGCTCGTCTGGCCCACTGGATCGAACATTACGTCAATGGCCCTGCTCATATTGTCGGCAGCTCAATGGGCGGTGCACTGGCCGGCTTTATCGCCGCGCGCTTACCCGAGCACACCCGCTCGCTGACGCTGATGAATGCAGCCGGCGCCCGTGGCAGCCGCATGAGTCCGTTTGAAAAAGATTTGCTCGAAGGCCGCAATACGCTGGTGACACGACGATTTGCCGATGTGATGCGGCTGTTTACTTCCGCCACCCATCGCAACCGTTATCTGATTGCCAGTGCGCTGGCGCCGGTGATGTTTGGTGAGATGATTTCTCGCCGACATGTAAACCGGCATATGTTCCGCGAGCTGCTCAGCCATATGCCGCAGGAGGATATGCCGGGCTTTACGACGATCACCGCGCCGACGTTTATTCTCTGGGGCGAGAAAGACAAGGTGCTGGATGTGTCCTGTGCCGATACCTTCAAGCAATTGATCCCGCATGCCAAGGAGAAGCGACTGCGAGGCATCGGCCATTTGCCGATGGTCGAGGCGCCGGGGTTGACGGCGCGCTACTTGCGTCGGTTTTGGGAAAGCGG
>JBECKT010000100.1:0-13271 GCA_040235405.1 Alcanivoracaceae bacterium | reverse complement strand
CTGGCACGCTGCCGGCCAAGTATGCACCGGCCGAGTGCCGTTAATCTGGATATGTTGATCTAAAAAAAGCCCCGCCAGCTGGTGGGGCTTTTTTTTCGGCCAGGCCCCGATAATGTTAAAGCAACATCATGACCCGCTGACGTTTGTCCGGCATGGTGCGGCAGCGTATTTCCAGGAGCAAGTCGCCATGGCAGGCGGTAACACTGGAGACCACTTATGAAAAGCATACAAGCCGGCTTTACCCTGATCGAGTTGATGATTGTCGTGGCCATCATTGGCATATTGGCGGCGGTCGCGCTGCCGGCCTATCAGGATTACATCATTCGCGCCAAGGTCAGTGAGGGCATGGTGGCCCTGAGTTCGGCCAAGGGGGCTATGGCGGAGGCTTACCAGACGGGTGGGACAGTGTCGCTGACGGCCATTGCCAATGCTATCAACGGCACGCCAGCTGCCGAGAAGCAGAGCAAATATGTTGAGAACATTACCGCGAACCTCGCTAACTGGTGTGTCACCATGGCAATTGCGGCCAATGCAACCAACGGTATCCCGACCGGTCTGAACGGCAATACCATCGTAATATGTCCGAATGTGCAGCTGGTTTTGCCGGATGACACCTCGCGTGGCGCCATAGACTGGGCTTGCGCCAGTGCTGGCACTGCTACACAGACTGCCCGGCTTTTCACTAACGTCGCCACTGGCACATTGCCGGCCAAGTATGCGCCAGCTGAGTGCCGTTGATATGTCAGTTATCAACCTGATAGCGGCTGCAGTCGCAGAGACAGATCCACGCTTCTGACGTGTTTGGTAAGCGCGCCAGACGATAGCGCAACCGGGAATGCCAACGCTGGCATATCCCTGAGCATGGCGGTTGTCACTGAGCCCGAAATCTCCACAGTAATCCCTGCCTGATACGCCGCCAGCGCCTTGCTGCGTGCGTCAGCATCAAACTCGTCAAGCATGATCTGATCCGGCCGGGCAGCAATGGCTTCCTCAAGCTCCTCTACCGTTTCAACTTCGACAATAACCGGCTTTTCCGGTGCCAGAGTGCGGGCCTGCTGGATGGCGGCAGTGATCGAGCCACAGGCGGCAATATGGTTTTCCTTGATCAGGAAAGCATCGTACAGGCCAATGCGGTGATTGCTGCAGCCGCCACACAACACGGCGTATTTCTGTGCTGTACGCAGTCCGGGCAGGGTTTTCCGGGTGTCGAGGATGGTGATCTCGCGATCGGCGACGGCAGTGGCATATGACCGCGCTGTGGTCGCGGTGCCGGACAGGGTTTGCAGGAAGTTCAGGGCAGTCCGCTCGCCGGTCAGGATGTGCCGGCTGTTGCCGCGCAGGGTGCAAAGGGTCGCATTGGCTGCTAGCTGATCGCCGTCGGAGAAGTGCCATTCGACCTGCACGGTGTTGCCGAGCTGTCGAAACACCTCGTCGACCCAGGCTGTGCCGCACAGCACGGCGTCCTCACGGGTAATGACAGTGGCGACGGCTTGTGCGTCAGCCGGAATCAACTGCGCGGTGATGTCACCGCTACCGATATCCTCCTCGAGCGCCGCCCGGACCTGTTTCGGAATATCGGCAAGTACATAGGCAGGGAGCTCACGAACAGGCAGTTCAGGCTTTTTCACGGCTAAAAAACTCTTTGGTCAACTTGGCAACAAGCGGGCTCAGGATCAGCAACGCAATCAGGTTGGGTACTGCCATCAGGGCATTGAGAATATCGGCCAGATCCCAGATCAGTGACAGGCTGCTGACCGCGCCAACCGGCACCATCAAAATCCAGCACAGCCGGAACGGCAGCACGGCGCGCTCGCCAAACAGGTACTGGGCGCAGCGCTCACCATACAGGCTCCAGCCGAGCAGGGTGGTAAAGGCAAAGATGGCCAGGCCGATCACGACAATGCCCTGACCGGCGCTGCCGAAGGTGGCGCTGAAGGCCAGCGCGGAAAGCGGTGCGCCACTCTGCCCGGACTCGAAGGCGCCGGTGACGACAATGGCAAGGCCAGTCACCGAGCAGATAATCATGGTGTCGATAAAGGTGCCGAGCATGGCAATGCTGCCCTGTCGGCAGGGATGGTCGGTGGTGGCAGATGCGTGGGCAATGGGCGTGCTGCCAAGGCCGGCCTCGTTGGAAAAGATACCGCGGGCAATGCCGAAGCGGATCGCCGCCCAGACTGTGGCACCGGCAAAGCCGCCGCCGGCAGCGCTGCCGGTAAAGGCATCAGAGAAGCAGCGGGCCAGTGCTGCCGGCAGCGCGGCGGCGTGGTCGGCCAGTACCACAAGGCCGCAGAGCAGATACGCCATCGCCATCAGCGGCACCAGGGCGGTGGCGACATGGGCGATACGTTTGATGCCGCCGAGAATCACCAGTGCCACCATTACTGCCATCACCAGACCGGTGATGGTGGTGCTCAGGCCGAAGGTGTCATGCAGGCCGTCAGCAACCGAGTGGGCCTGGACGCCATTGCCAATGCCGAATCCGGCCAGCATGCCGAACAGGGCAAACAGGGTGGCGAGCCAACGAAAACGAGGGCCCAAGCCGTTACGAATGTAGTACATCGGCCCGCCGATAAACTGGCCGTGGCTGTCCTGCTGGCGGAAATGCACGGCCAGTACGGCTTCGCTGTATTTGGTGGTAATCCCGACCAGGGCAATCAGCCACATCCACACCAGCGCACCCGGGCCGCCCATATAGATGGCGGTGGCGACCCCGGCGATATTGCCGGTGCCGACAGTGGCGGCCATGGCGGTGGCCAGCGCGGCGTAGCCGGCAATGGTGCCCTCGCCACGGCTGGCGGAGAACAGCTGGCGGAAACCGAAGCCAAGCCGGCGTAGCGGCATCAGGCCCAGTCGCAGGGTCAGCCAGAGCCCGGTGCCGCCGATCAATAGCAGCATGGCCGGGCCCCATACTATTGAGGATGTCTGGGACAGAAGGTCAGCGAGTGCTTGCTGCAGCTGGTTCATCGAGATCCCTGATAGCGGTGGCTGAAGCGGTAAAGCTTAGAGCATGAGGGCGAGGTGGCAAAGTGCTGATGACCGGGGCGCAACCTTTCCCTTGATCGGTAAAGTGCCGATACTTGGGCGTTACTGATTGGGCCGGAGAGTTGTGTTGCTGACGCTGAAGGATCACTGGATTGTCGAGGCCCGTCACTGCCCGTCACCGAACCAGAATGAACGTCCGCTGGCCGATGATATTTCCCTGATTGTCATTCACGGCATCAGTTTGCCGCCGGGCCAGTTTGGCGGGCCGCATATCGATGCGCTTTTCTGCAATAATCTTGATCCGACGGCCCATCCCTGTTTCGCTGAAGTTGCCGGCCTGCAGGTGTCGTCCCATTTCCTGATTCGTCGTGATGGCGAGCTGATCCAGTACGTGCCCTGTGACCGGCGCGCCTGGCATGCCGGCCGCTCGCACTGGCAGGGCCGTGATAACTGCAATGATTTTTCTCTCGGCATCGAACTTGAAGGTACCGATCATGATCCCTACACATCAGCCCAGTATGCTCGGTTAAACGAGCTGCTGGCCGTGCTCCGGCGACACTACGGGATTCCCCCGCAGGCGCTGGCGGGGCATGATCAGATTGCACCCGGGCGTAAAACCGATCCGGGGCCGGCATTTGACTGGCAGCGGGTAGACAATGCTGCCGGAATGCCGGCGCCACAGGGGAGAGAGGGACGATGAAGCTGTTGGTATTGCTGGTGGTGCTCGGCCTGCGCAGGCTGGATATAGCATGGCCGTCCTGGCTGGCAGGAGGCGGGCAAATGGGCCGCCTGCAGAGCTGGACCGGTGAGCGGATCGGCCCGGATATGGCGGACATGATGGCCTGGCTGCTGCGGGTGGCATTGCCGGCCCTGGTGCTGGCCTGGCTGATGCTGGTGCTGCACAGCTGGTTCTGGGGGCTGATCGGCTGGTTGGCCGGTGCGGTGCTGCTGCTGGCGCTGCTGGGCCCGGAGAGCGAGTTCCGTCATCTCGATGAGATGCTGGTGCGCGGTCGCATGAATGATCCGGATAATCTCGGCCAGCTCGCCAGTGAGCACTTCGGCGCCGAGGGCAAACCCGGCGACAGCGGTTACTTTGCCGCATTGATGCTGCGCATTCTGCACCGCGACAGTGGTCATCTGTTTGCCACGGTGTTCTTTCTGATCACGCTTGGTTACTGGGCGGCATTTCTGTATCTCGCCAATCGCTGGCTGGCGCAGCGCGACGGCGTGCCGGGACATCGCGCTGCGATGGTGGTAGATGCCGCCATGCTCTGGTTGCCGTCACGGCTGCTGATTATTGCCATGGCGCTGGCCGGGGATTTTCGCCGGGTCATGGATGCCGTCGATGGCCGCATGCTGCAGCTGGAGGACAACCGTCAGGTGCTGGAGGACGCCACCATTGCGGCGCTGGATCTCGACGAAGAACCGGACCCGGATGATCTGCAGGCCGGTGTTGATATGCTTGAGGCGCTGCAGTCGCTGTTGCTGCGCTGTCTTGCCCTGTGGCTGATCATGGCGGCGGTGTGGGTCATGCTGATCTGACATTTTTGTTCACCAGTGCGTCCTTGACCGGCCGTTGCAGCGCTCGCCATACTTCGGAAACGGAGTGTTTACCCGCACCCCGCTGACGATTGCGACAGGCCGGCGACCCCGGCCAGTTGTTTCACGCGACCAAGGATACAGGCCCATGACGCGCAGTTTCTTTGACGATCAGGACCCCGCGGAAACCCGCGAGTGGCTTGACTCGCTAGCTTCCATCATTGAACACGAGGGCCCGCAGCGGGCCAGCTGGTTACTCGATCGCCTCACCGACACCGCCACCGAACTCGGTATTCGTCGCCAGCATCTGCATACCCCATACCTGAATACCATCGCCCCGGACAGGGAAGAGCCGTTGCCGGGGGATATGTTCATGGAGCGCCGTATCCGCTCGCTGGTGCGCTGGAATGCCCTGGCGATGGTGATGCGCGCCAACATGAATGACGATGAGCTGGGCGGTCATATCGCTACCTTCGCTTCGTCGGCGACGTTGTATGACGTTGGCTTCAATCACTTTTTTCGTGCGGCCACAGACGAGTTTGGCGGCGACCTGATTTATTACCAGGGTCATTCGGCGCCCGGTATTTATGCCCGCGCCTTTCTTGAGGGCCGACTCAGTGAAGAACAGCTGGATAATTTCCGCCGGGAAGTCGCCGGCAAGGGTTTGTCGTCCTACCCGCATCCCTGGCTGATGCCGGATTTCTGGCAGTTTCCCACCGTGTCCATGGGGCTCGGGCCGATTCAGGCGATCTATCAGGCCCACTTCATGAAATACATGGAGAACCAGGAGCTGATTCCGAGCCAGCAGCGCAAGGTCTGGGCCTTTCTCGGCGATGGTGAAATGGATGAACCGGAATCGCTCGGCGCGATCTCGCTGGCCGGCCGGGAAAAACTTGATAACCTGATTTTTGTGGTCAACTGCAACCTGCAGCGCCTCGACGGGCCGGTGCGCGGCAACGGCAAGATTATTCAGGAACTGGAGGGCCAGTTCCGCGGTGCCGGCTGGAACGTGATCAAGGTGATCTGGGGCCGGCGCTGGGATCCACTGCTGGCCCGCGATGACAAAGGTCTGCTGCGGCGGCGTATGGACGAGTGTGTCGACGGCGAATACCAGGCCTACAAGAAAAACGGCGGCGACTATACCCGCGAGCATTTTTTTGGCAAGTATCCCGAGCTGAAAGAGATGGTGGCGCATCTGACCGATGAGGAGATTTACGACCTTAACCGTGGTGGCCATGATCCGTTCAAGGTCTATGCTGCCTATCATGAAGCGGTTAACACCAGCGGCCGGCCGACGGTGATTCTGGCAAAAACTATCAAGGGTTATGCCACCGGTGCCGGTGAGGCGGTCAATAAAGCACACCAGATGAAAAAGCTGGATCTGGAATCGCTGAAGGATTTTCGCGACCGCTTCAATATGCCGTTTACCGACAAACAACTTGAAGACGTGCCGTTCTATCGGCCGGCGGAAGACAGCCCGGAGATGCGCTATATGCGCGAGCGTCGTGCCGAGCTGGGCGGCGGGGTTCTGCCGGCGCGGCGCCGGACTTCTTCCGAGCAGTTAAAAGTGCCGCCGTTGTCGGTATTCGAGCAGTTCCTCAAGGAAGGCAGTGGCGAGCGGGAAATTTCCACCACCATGGCATTTGTCCGGATGCTGTCGACGCTGATCAAGCAGCCGGGCATTGGCGACCGGGTGGTGCCGATTGTGCCGGATGAAGCGCGCACCTTCGGCATGGAAGGCATGTTCCGCCAGCTCGGCATCTATTCCTCCGAAGGACAGAAATACCAGCCGGAAGATGCCGGTCAGGTAATGTATTACCGCGAGGACAGAAAGGGCCGGATCCTTGAGGAGGGCATCAATGAAGCCGGTGCCATGTCAGCCTGGATTGCCGCCGGCACCAGTTACTCGGTGCACGACAAGCCGATGATCCCGTTCTACATCTACTATTCGATGTTCGGCTTCCAGCGCATTGGTGATCTGGCCTGGGCCGCGGGTGACAGTCAGGCCAAGGGTTTTCTGCTCGGCGCTACGGCCGGGCGCACGACGCTGAACGGTGAAGGACTGCAGCATCAGGATGGCCACAGCCATCTGCTGGCCAGCACCATTCCGAACTGTATCGGCTATGACCCGACCTACGCCTATGAGCTGGCGGTAATTCTGCAAGATGGCTTGCGGCGTATGTATGGCGAGCAGGAGAATGTGTTCTATTACCTGACCCTGATGAACGAAAACTATGTTCACGGGGTGATGCCGAAGGGCGCAGAGCAGGGCATTTTGCGCGGTATGTACCAGTTGAAGAAAGTCGATGGTAAAGCAAAAACGAAACTGCGCGTGCAGCTGCTCGGCAGTGGCACTATTCTTCGCGAGGTGGAAGCAGCGGCGGAAATTTTGCAGCAGGATTTTAATGTTGCCGCCGATATCTGGAGTGTCACCAGCTTTACCGAGTTGCGTCGCGATGGTCTGAAAACCGATCGGGAAAACCTGCTGCACGCTGGCAAGGCGGCAAAGACCTGCTGGGTACAGGAGTGCCTGGCCAAGGCATCCGGCCCGGTCATTGCCGCCACCGACCATATGAAGCTGCAGGGCGATCTGATCCGGCCCTGGATCAGTCAGCGCTATGTGGTGCTGGGCACGGATGGCTTTGGTCGCAGCGACTCGCGTCAGCAACTGCGGCGCTTCTTCGAGGTGGACCGACACTTTATTGTGCTGGCAGCGTTGAAGGCGCTGGCCGATGAGGGACAGATCGAGGCCAGGCAGGTCGTCGCCGCGATGAAAAAATTCGGCATTGATACCGATAAACCCTACCCGCCGCTGCATTGAGGAGAACAGCATGAGCATGGAAATCGTGCGCGTGCCGGATATCGGCAGCGATGACGCCGTGGACGTGATTGAAGTATCGGTGAAGGCGGGAGACCAGCTGGCCGAAGAAACCACCATCGTGGTGCTGGAATCGGACAAGGCCACTGTTGAAGTGCCGTCACCGAAGGCTGGCACCGTGAAAAAGGTGCTGGTGAAAACCGGTGACCGGGTCAAGCAGGGGGATCCGCTGCTGGAGCTGGAAACGACGGCTGATGCGGTGGCGTCCGAAGGCAGTCCTGCTGCAGAGAAGCCGGCAGAACAAAAGCCGGCGGCGAGCAAGCAGCCGGAAGGCAAGGCCGATGGTGCAGAGCCGCCGGAGCCCGAAGTTGAAGCGCAACCTGCCGAGGTGAAGCAGTCGGCAAAATCGGTGCCGACGTCAGCATCCTCTGCGCCGCCACAGCCTGAAGCAAACGCACCGCAGGCCCATGCCGGCCCGGCGGTGCGCAAGCTGTGCCGGGAAATGGGCGTCGATGTTGCTGCTGTAAAAGGTACCGGCCCGCGTGGCCGGGTACTGCAGGAGGATGTGCACAGCTGGGTCAGGCAGCGCCTTGCCGAGCCGGGTGTCGGCAGTGGCGGTGTGAGTGGATTGCCGGCATTGCCGGAGATTGATTTCAGTCGCTTCGGGCCGGTGGAGCGGGTCGAACTGAACAAGCTGCGCAAGGTGTCGGCGGCCAACCTGCATCGCAGCTGGGTAACGATTCCGCATGTTACCCAGCATGACGAAGCGGATATCACCGAGCTGGAAGCCTTCCGGCAAAGTGAAAACCAGCGCCTGAAAAGTGAAGGGGTCAAGCTCACCATGCTGGCGTTTCTGGTGCGCGCCTGCGCCGTGGCGCTGGCGAAGTTCCCGCGCTTCAACAGTTCCATGACCGTTGATGGCGAGGCATTGATTGAAAAGCACTACGTGCATATCGGCGTGGCGGTGGAAACAGAAAATGGCCTGATGGTGCCGGTGCTGCGTGACGCCGACAAGAAAGGCATTGTGCAGATCGCTGCGGAAGTCTCTGAGCTGGCGGCCAAAGCGCGCAACCGCAAGCTCACCCCGGCGGACATGCAGGGTGGCACTTTCAGTATTTCGTCACTGGGTGGTATTGGCGGCACGGCGTTCACGCCGATTGTTAACTGGCCGGAGGTGGCGATTCTCGGGGTCAGCAAATCGGAGATGGCGCCACGCTGGAATGGCAAGGAATTCGAGCCGCGGCTGATGTTGCCGCTGTCACTGTCCTATGACCATCGGGTGATTGACGGCGCTGATGCGGCCCGGTTCATTACTTACCTGAATCAGCTGCTGACCGATATGCGCAGGGCGCTGTTATAGGGATAATCAAGGGCTGCCTGGTAGGAGCGGCCGATCGGCCGCGATTTTTTTGCCGTCAATCGACGGCAAAATATCCTGATAAAAGATTTAGCGGCCGATCGGCCGCTCCTACGGGGAGGCGGTGTTACTTGTCGCGCATCTTGCCTTTGTGTTCCTCTTTGCGCTCCTGCCATTTTTCCTTGCGTTCATCGCGCAGCTTGGCCATCTCGGCGCGCTGCTCTTCGGTCAGCACGGCATCAACCTTGCTCTGGGTGGATTCGCGCAGGCCTTCCATTTGCTGGCGATGCTCGGTAAAGATCTGGTTGATTTGCTGTTTCTGGGTGTCACTCAGGTCGAGACGTTTTTCCAGATGCTTCAGGTAATGCTGCTGAAATTTGTCGCCGTCCGGGCCGGGGGCGGCGGTGGCAGCGAGGGGCGCGGCAACAAGCAGGGCTAGCAGTAGTTTCTTCATGTCATGTCTCCCGTTAGATGTTCGGTACAGGTGCATACTGCCGCCGGAATATGCAACGAATGTGCAGCGATCAGGCATATTCAGTCAGTCGCTGCGCTGGTCAGGCTGCCGAGCCGGTAGCCGGCGCCGTAAACCGAATCAATGAACTGGATGTCCGGAAACCGTTCGGCCAGTTTCTGCCGCAGCTTTTTCACATGGCTGTCGATAGTCCGGTCACTGACAATGCGGTGGTCGGTGTAGATGCGGTCCATCAGTTGCTGGCGTGAGCGGATATAGCCGGGGTGATCCGCCAGCGTTTGCATCAGGGCAAATTCAACGGCGGTCAGTGACAGGCTTTCGCCCCGGAAGGCCAGAGTCAGGCGGTCGGCATCCAGTTGCAAACCACTTTCGCTTGCACTCGGTTGTTGCAGGCGGCGCAGCACCGCCTTGACCCGGGCAATGACTTCGCGCGGGCTGAACGGCTTGCAGATATAGTCATCAGCGCCAAGCTCCAGACCGAGCAGCCGGTCGAGCTCATCGACCCGGGCGCTGGTAATCAGGATCGGCACATTGGAGTTGCGGCGGATCGCCTTGCAGATTTCCAGTCCGTCACCATCGGGCAACATCAGATCAAGCAGCACCGCATCCGCGCCCTGTTCCTGCAGATGGGCAAGGCCCTCGGCGCCGCGCAGGCAAACGCTGGCAGTAAAGCCGGCATGACGGCAGTAATCCGCCAACAGACTGGCCAGTTTTTCCTCGTCTTCAATAATCAGGATCCGGGTCATGCGAACTCATTCAGGCTAACAGTAATCAGCAGACCGCCAAGAGGCGATCCGGTTGCGGTAATGTTGCCACCATGGGCCTCGGCGATGCGACGGCACAGGGCCAGGCCAAGACCGGCGCCGCCCAGTGCCCGGTTGCGCGAGCTCTCCACCCGGAACAATCGCTCGAACAGCTTCTCGTGATTCTGTTCAGCAACGCCGGGGGCGCTATCGGCAATGGCAAGGCGTATGCCTCTGGCAGATTTTTCCAGCGTGATCTCAATCCGGCCGCCGCGGTCGGTGTACTTGATGCTGTTATCAAGCAGGTTATCGATCAACTGGCGCAGGCGGGTGGCATCACCTTCAATGATCAGCGCCCCTGCAGCCACTTGCAGCGAGACCATCAGAGCGTGATCGGCAAGGCGACCGCTCATGGCCTGCAGGGCGTCTTCCAGCAATGCTTTCAGGTCAAGGCGGGTAAACCGGTAGCGTAGCGCGCCGGCGTCTGCCAGAGCGAGGTCATGCAGGTCATCGAGCAACCGGCGCAGGTGCAGCACCTCCTGATGCAATGAGGCGAGGCGGGCCGGGTCGGCATCGCGGACGCCATCGACCAGTGCCTCAAGCTCGCCCTGCAGCACCGCCACCGGGGTACGCAGTTCGTGGGAGATATCTGCCAGCCAGCGCTCCCGCGCGGTGCTCGATTCCGCCAGTGAGTGGGCCAGCCGGTTCATACTGCGGATCAGCTCGCCAAGCTCGTCGTCGCGTTGTTCCGGCAAGCGGGCCTGGTATTCGCCGTCACTGAGTCGTCGCGCCAGCGCGGCGCTCTGCTCAATCGGTAGCAATAATTGACGTGACAGCCACCAGGTGCCGATCAGCGCCAGCAGCAGGGCCGGCAGAATAATCCGGATCAGGGTCTCGATCTGGCTATCACGGAAATTACGGGCCAGGCGATCCCGGTGGCGGCTGGCACCGGGTACGCCAACCCAGCCGACCAGCTCGGCAGAGACTTCTACCGGATACAGTACCAGTGCCTCCTCCGGCAGCTCCGGGCCGAACAGCGGCATGCGCTCGGCATCGAGCAGGACCAGATCGTTGGGCACCCGGTTGCGGTCATCTTCCTCGGCCCAGATCAGCAGGCGCAGGCCGATGTCATCAAAATTGCCGCGTTCGCTGTAATAGCCGGACAGGTCGGTGGCAATTTCGCTGAGCAGGGCCTGGCGGCGTTCGTTCAGAAAGCGGTCCAGGCCGCGCTCGAAACCGAACTGGAACAGGCCGGCCATGGTCAGCACCAGCACCACGCTGACTGACAACAGGGTAATAAAGACACGGGTTCGCAGGCGCATGGCAGGTCGGTAAAGTTATGATGTTTTGTATGCTATCCGTATTTCTCCTTGACCGGACCGCTTGCACAGTTTTTCCTTAAAAGAACTTGCAGATAACCCGAGGAGGAGATCATGTCACCCCGTATGCGCGCCTTTGCCATCCATTTGCTGTGCAGTGGAGTGGTGATTGCTGGCCTGCTCGCCGTTGTATGTGTTGTCTGGTATCCCGCACCGTATTTCAGCTACGAGGGCGCTATTGCGCCTTTGCGGGTGCTGATCGGTGTGGATCTGGTGTTGGGGCCGCTGCTCACGCTATTGGTGTACAAGCCCGGCAAGCGCTTTCTGTGGTTGGATATGGCCCTGATTATTGCCTTGCAGCTAGGCGCATTCGGTTATGGCACCTATGCGCTCTGGTCGCAGCGTCCGATTGTGTTGGCCTTCGCCGGAGATTCCTTCAGCCCGGTTACGGCTGCGGACCTCAAGGGCAAGGAGCTACCCCGGTGGTTGCTTGAGAGTCGTTCCCTGCTTGGTCCGGCGCCTGTTTATGCAGAACCGAAAGGAGGGGACTATGCCATGAGGGTGCTGATGGAAGGGCTGCCCGATATCGACAAATTACCTGAGCAGTATCGTCCTGTTGAAGCGAACAGGGAGGCCATACTGCGGCGAGGGGTTTCTCTGGTGGAGTTGGCAATGACATCTCCCGCAGCAGCAGAAGCGCTGGAAACGGTGCCGGAGGATCTGCGCGAGGCGACACTGGCTATCCCCGTGCATGGGCGCCTTTACTCCGGATCGGTCCTGATAAGCCGCACTACGGGCCTGCCTGAATATCACCTTGATCTGGACTTGTACGCTGTGCTAGCTGCCAAGGCTGCCCGTATGCGGGCTGAGGATGAGGAGAGCGGGACAGATGACGATTAAAAAAACGGCGCCATAAGGCGCCGATGAATTTTTGCTCGGGAGAGCTATCACGGAGATAAACTCCATACCCGGCCGAAGCCGAGGTGCACAAGTGTACATACTACTGGCATTGTGACATTGGCCGCCGGGACCAGTCCGATGGACTACTTGGTCAACCGGGGGTTGCCAGCTTCACTGACCATGGATTGAACCATGCAAACTGCTGATCCGGCCCTGCGCTGGCATATTCTTGCCCTGACCCTGCTGATGCTGGTGCTGGGGCTGTGGCATGAAAGTGTTAACCCCTGGCTGGAGTACAGCCGTGAAGCCATCGCAGATGGTCAGCTCTGGCGCCTGGCCAGCGGCCATCTGGTCCACATGAACCTTTGGCACACGCTGCTCAACCTCAGCGGTTTTCTGCTCTGCTGGTTTTTCTTTCCGGATCTGCTGACCCGGCGGCGGTTATGGATATGGCTGCTGGTGTCGATTCCACTGGTCAGCGCGGCGTTCTGGTTTATCGACACCGACCTTGAGGGTTATGTGGGCCTGTCCGGTATTCTGCACGGATTGCTGGTGATGTGTCTGCTGGCCGGCTTCAGTGGCCATCCGAAACTGCATGGTTTGTTGCTGGCGGTCGTGATAGCTCGCCTGACCTGGGAACAGCAGCCGGATTACAACATCAATTATCTGCTCGATACCATCGGCGGGGCAGTGTATGTCAATGCGCATCTGTACGGTTCACTGGTAGGGGCAATGCTCGGGGGAGTGTGGTGGTGGCAGGAAAGAAAGTCGAAAACGGGCGCAGTTGGGGCGTAATGCTTTTTGGCCTGCCGTTTCTTGCGGCGGGCCTTGCGGTGCTGGTACTCAGTCCACTGGATACCCTGCGGCTGCACTGGCTTAGTGGCAACTGGACGCAGGTGCCGGCAACGCTGCATAACATTGATGTGGCCAGCTCGCGGGGTTCGGACTCCACTACTTACCGGATTGTCGGCAGTTACTCCTACAACTTCTCCGGCCAGCGTTATCAAAACAGTCGCATCAGTTACGACACCAGCAGCGATAACATTGGCAAGGATCACCGTAATATCGTGTCGCGGATACGGAGCCGTCAGCAGCGCGGTGAACTGACCGCCTGGGTCAATCCGGCGGATCCACATCAGGC
>JBECKT010000002.1:0-4053 GCA_040235405.1 Alcanivoracaceae bacterium | reverse complement strand
CAAATTCGCGCTTGAACCAGTTCACCATCCAGTAACCGCGCTGGACGATGATTTCCGAGTTGTAATGCCCGGGCAGCGCCGCCGGATACGGCGGTACAAACGGCATCGGCTCAACGTATTTCGGGTTGCAGGTATTGAAGGTGGCGGTGGTGCCGTAACTGAGATTGCCGGTGTCCGGCGTCAGTGCACCGCTGCCAAGCACTTCGCAGGCCTTGTCGGCGCCGCTGGCGTACAAGGTCAGCCCTTCCGGGATACCGGTATCACGAGCAGCTTCCTTACTGATTGCGCCGAGCGGTCGGGCAGCAGCCACCAGCGGCGGTAACTGGTCACGTTTCACAGTCAGCGCATGCCATTTCAGGTCGAGCGCACCGGCCCAGTCCTGCTTGCGGAAATCAAACGGGATATAGCCAACCTGAGAAGCGATGGCATCGCTTAGCGTGCCGGTCAGTTTCATGGTCAGGTAGCCGGACAGGAGCGCGTAGTGTGCGGTTTTTTGCCACACCTCCGGCTCGTCGGCGGCAATCCAGTTGCACTCCGCCTTGCTGCGGAACTGGCGCAGGGTTTCGCCCTGACCGATCACATTGACGGCCAGGTTGAGCAAGGTCGGTAACGGCGGAAAGGCGCTGGTGCGACGCTGGTCGAGCCAGATCACTGCCGGCCGCAGCGGCTGGAAATCCTTGTCGAGGCACACCACGGAAGCACGCTGGGTGGTCAGCGACGCGCCAATCACCCGCGACTGCAGGTCGGGATAGTTGAGCCACAATCCCTGACAGGCGCGGCACAGATTTTCCCAGAAATAATCACAGTCCTGCTCGGCCCAGCCCGGCTGCTCGGCGCGGTAGGGTTCAATATGCACCTGATGCCGCGCCACCAGTTCGCCATGCTGATCGAACAGCATGGCGCGGACACTCTGGGTGCCCTGATCGATGGCGAGCAACAGGTCGCGATTCATGCGATGCGCCTCATGCGGCGCTGGAAACGCTGTTGCTGGCCTTTGGTACGCTGTAGTAACGCTCGACAATCTCCAGATAGCGGATCACCTCTGCCTCCCACTCCGCTTCATCCCAACCAAGTCTTTGCTGACACAGCGGCTTGATGTCGCCAAGTACGGCCTTGCCACCCTCAGGCAACAGATTGCCGATGCGGGTACGGCGTAGCAACAGATCATCCAGATGCACCACCATTTCGTTTTCCAGCACCCAGCGCAGCTGATCCATCAATGCATCACCAGTTGGCAGTCGGGCAAGCGGATGGCCAAGGTGATGTGGCGGGTGCACGGCAAACCGGAACATACGCTGCTTCGGTGTCTGACTGGCGCCATGATCGTCTGCATCAATCAGGCCGGCGGCGAGCAACGCGTCCAGTGCAATCAGACGAAAAGTAGTGAGCTTGCCGCCGCTGACCGTGGTGACGCCATCGTGGGACCAGACCGCGTGATCACGGCGCTCTTTCGACGGATCAAGGCCCTTGCCGGAGGCAATGATCGGCCGCACACCCGCCATAGTGGAAATAATGTCGCTGTCCTGCAGTGCGGCTTGCGGGAACTGGCTGTTGGCCAGTTTCAGCAGGTAATCCACTTCAATCCGGGTGCAAACCGGCTCAACCGACAGATCATCACGGTGATCAAGATCAGTCGTGCCGATACAGGTGCGCCCTTCCCACGGGAACACGAACACCGGGCGGCCATCATCCGGGTGCAGAATGGTCAGGCAGTCAGAAACCGGCAGGCGTTCGGCCGCTACAAAAAGATGGCTGCCACGTTGCGGCCGCACTTTTTTTTCAGTGCCGGAAAGTTTGTCCGCCCAGGCTCCGGTAGCATTGATCACATGGCGGGCACGGAACGACAACGTTGTTTCCGCGACAAGATCCTTTGCCGACACAATCAGCAGATCAGCGGCGCGCCTGATGCTGTTCACTTCGACGTAATTGCTGGCATGGCCGCCATGGCCACAACCCTCGTGCAGCACCCGTGCCACCAGACGGCTGTCATCAGTAAGCGAGTCGGTGTAACGCATGGCGCCAACAAGACCGTCACGGTTCAGACCCGGCACCAGCTGCGTCAGTTTATCCATCGACAACCAGCGATGATCGTGAATACCGGCAAGAAAATCGTACAACCAGAGAATCGCCTTCATCGGCCAGCGGCCGGGAAACTTGCCGCTACGGATCAGGAAGATATAGGGCTGGCGCACCACCATATCCGGTAGCTCCTTCAGCAGCCGCTCGCGCTCCAGAAGAGAGTGGCGGGTCAGACGGATATCGCCCTGCCCCAGATAGCGCAGCCCGCCGTGAACCATTTTGGACGAGCGGCTGGATGTGCCCCAGGCAAAATCACGCTGCTCCAGCAACAGCACACGTTTGCCGCGCCGCGCCGCTTCCAGCAAAACACCGGCGCCGGTGATGCCGCCGCCGATCACAATCAAGTCCCAGGTTTCCGCCGTCAGGTCGGACGGATTCGGGCGTTGGCCAAGCATGTTATTTCTCCAAAAGACAACCGGGGTTCATTTGTCCGGTCGGGTCGAAATGCCGCACCAGCGTGTCGAGCACGGCAATGCCCTGCTCGGTCTTTTCATGTTTTAACCAGGGCGCATGATCGCGACCGACGCCATGCTGATGACTGATGGTGCCGCCCATGGCGGCAATCGCATCGCTGGCCGCTTGCTTCATTTGTGCCCAGCGCGCGCGGGTTTCCGCATAGGTTGCCGAGCAACGGAACACATAGGTGGTGTAGATACTGGAACCCTGCGGGTACAGGTGCGACAGATGGGTAAAGACATGCACCTTGCCGGCATCACCACAATTGTCGCGAATGGCCTGTTCGATATTTGCCACCGTCTCCGGCACCCGGGCCCAGTCAACGCAGGTTTCCAGCGTGTCCACCGCGTAGCCATGTTCCCACAGACCGTGGCGCAGGTACGGCGAACGAAACCGCGATTCTTCCCACTTCTTGCCCAGCAGCGTACCAACGTGCACACCCCCGGCGGCGCGAATGCGGCGTTTTACCTCGGCCAGATTCTGCGCACAGGCACGGGCCTGCCCGGTGACGCCAAAGGTGATCATGCATTTGCCATCGGCATTGCCACGCAAGGCCAGATATTTTTCCAGCCAGCCAACCAGATTTTCATGGCCGGCCAGTTTCAGGTGTGAACGGGTTTCCTCTGCGTTGGATACACGCAGCATGGACAGCGGCAGTTTCGCCTGCGCTATCGAACGCACCAGATTCACCGCAATATTCCAGTCCGGCGCAAAGGCAACGTGAAACTCTTCTTTCTCCGGCAGCGGTGTAACCCGTACTTTAACTTCGGTCAGCACACCAAAGCGACCTTCACTGCCCATCACCATTTCACGCAGGTCCGGGCCGGCACTGGACGCCGGAATGGTCGGAATCACCAGTGTGCCACGCGGTGATTCCAGTCGGCCGCCGGCAAACATCTGTTCAATGCGGCCATAACGCATCGACTGCTGGCCGCTGGAACGGCTGGCGATCCAGCCACCAACGGTGGACAGCTCCCAGCTCTGTGGAAAATGGCCCAGCAGGTAACCCTTGTCGCGCAACTGTTGTTCCAGCGCCGGTCCCGGCGTACCGGCACCGAAGGTGGCGATCTGACTAACCGGATCGAGATCAATCAGCTGGTTCATTTTTGCCAGTGACAGGGTCAGCACTGGTGCATCCAGCGCTGGCGGATTGATATGCCCGGCCACCGAGGTGCCGCCACCGTAGGGAATCACCACCACATCATTGGACAGCGCCCAGTCGAGCAGCTCACGCACCTCGGCACTGGTTTCCGGCTCGGCCACACCATCCGGGTACGGGCCCATCTCGCCGGAACGCATCGCCAGCCAGTCCGCCAGGCTCTGGCCGCGGGCATGGCGAATGCGGATCTCGGCATCGGCGCGCACCAGCGCGTGGCCGGGCAGACGCGATGCCGGCACCTGTGCGATAACGCTCTCAAGGCTGGCATCAGGCAGCGCCGTGGCTGGACCGAGACGCTGCTGAAGAAACGCCAGGCCAGCCGGCTTCAGCGGAAATTCATTGGCCTCATCACCCCAGCC
>JBECKT010000058.1:0-9833 GCA_040235405.1 Alcanivoracaceae bacterium | reverse complement strand
CGTCTGACCATTCACAGCGCTGATGCGCTGAAATTTGATTTCGCCGCATTGGCAAAAGACGGCAAACGTATTCGCGTGGTCGGTAACCTGCCTTACAACATCTCCACGCCACTGATGTTTCATTTGCTGCATCAGGTCGATGCCATTGAAGACATGCATTTCATGCTGCAGAAAGAGGTGGTCGAGCGTCTGGTCGCCGTACCCGGCACACCGGACTGGGGCCGGCTGTCGGTGATGATCCAGTATTACTGCCGCAATGATTATCTGTTTTTCGTTCCACCGACGGCATTTTCGCCGCCGCCGAAAGTGGATTCAGCGGTAGTGCGTCTGACGCCCTACCGGCAGTTGCCACACCCCGCCGATGATATCGAGATGCTGCGCAGAGTGGTTGGCCAGGCCTTTACCCAGCGCCGAAAAGTCATCAGCAATGGTCTGAAACCCTTTCTCAACAGTGCGCAGATTGCTGCCGCCGGGGTCGACCCTGGTCTGCGCCCGGACAGCATTGACCTGCCCGGTTTTGTTGCACTGGCCAATCAGGCCAGCGCGCTTCATCACATCACATCGGATACTGACCATGCAGGATAATCCGCGTTATCGCGTCCGCGTTGCCGTTGAAACCGAGTTTCTGGCCGAGCAAAGCGATCCGGAAGCCCGGCGCTGGGTATTTGCCTACCATGTGACTATTCGCAATGAAGGGGAGCAGAGCGCCAGACTGTTGACCCGCCACTGGATCATCACCGATGGTGAAGAACGGATTCAGGAAGTGCACGGCGAGGGCGTGATCGGCGAACAACCGAATCTGGCTCCCGGACAAGCATTTGAATACACCAGCGGTTGCGTACTGGAGACCCGGGTCGGCAGCATGTACGGCAGCTACCAGATGCTGGCCGAGGACGGCACCTGTTTTGATGCCGAGATTCCGGCCTTTACGCTGGCGCCACCCCACACACTGCACTAATCGCGGAGCCTGTTTTGAGCAGCTATGCCATCGGAGATCTGCAGGGTTGTCTCGGTGCCTTTGAGCGGCTACTGCAACTGATCGATTTTCGGCCCGGGCAGGATCAACTGCTGCTGGCCGGTGATCTGGTGGCCCGCGGGCCGGACTCACTCGGCACCTTGCGCAAGGTCTATGCCTTGCGGGATGACGTTCGCTGCGTGCTTGGTAACCATGACCTGCATCTTCTCGCTATCGCCCACGGCACGGCACCACTGAGAAAAAAAGATGCCGACCTGCAACCGATTCTCGCCGCACCGGATCGTGATCAGCTGCTCAACTGGCTGCGCCAGCAGCCGCTGATGATTGATATTCCGGAGTTTGATGCGGTGATGGCCCACGCCGGCATTCCGCCGTTATGGACCATGGACCAGGCCCGGGCCCGCGCCCGTGAAGTGGAAGCAATACTGCACAGTGATCAATGCGACGAACTGTTTGCCAATATGTACGGCAACGATCCCGCAGGCTGGCACGATGACCTGGCCGGCAGTGATCGGCTGCGGGTAATCACCAATCACTTCACCCGTATGCGTTTTATCAATGATGCCGGCGAACTGGAACTGCAAAGCAAGGGCGAAACCGGCGAGGCGCCAGCCGGCTATTTCCCCTGGTTCGATCATCCCCGCCGCCTTCACACCAGTACCCGCATCCTGTTCGGCCACTGGGCCGCACTGGCCGGCGATGTTGCCATCGACGGCATCGAGGCGCTCGACAGTGGCTGTGTGTGGGACGGTTTTCTCACCGCGTTGCGGCTGGACGACATGCAACGCTTCCAGTGTGACTGCCGCCAGCACAAGTAGGAGCGGCTGATCAGCCGCGCGATCTTCCGCCGTCGATAGACGGCTCCTGCGGGGACGGCCATTCAATCGTCAGAACGGCCAGTGCAGCTGCAAGTTGCCTCCGCCGAAGGCTGCGCGGTGCAGATAGAAAGACGGCGACAACGACAGATAAGCACCGGTTTCGGCCTTCGCCAGATAGCTGAACGGCAGCGACAGTTTGCCCTGGAAGCGGTCATGGCCACCGTTGCGATCCGGGTCTTCCACAGCGCTGCGACGCTGCCAGCGCCACTTATCACCCACCGACAGCTCAAACATGCCCCGATGCTGCTCTGCCCGGGCCGCCTGATCCACCAGATTATCGAGTAACCGTATTGTCGGCGTGGCGTTTACCGCAACCCGCCATTGCCAGCCCTGCCATTGCTGGCGCCACTCAACAAACCAGCTCCGCGCCGAGCTCAGATACTCTGCCTCATCTTCACCTTTCTGGTTCAGATAGGCATCGGGCAGGATCAGGTTGATGCGCCACAGAGTGGCCTCTGAAGGCACCCAGTCAGCCTCAAAATAGACATCGGTTTCCGCCTTGGCACCACGCACATCCCCGGACACACCGAAGCGGAAGTCGCTGACGTCGACACCATAGCCAATGCGCTGCTGGTCAAAATAGCCGTCGTAGTCCTCCGAGCGCCGGTAATTCAACCTGACCGCGTGACGCTCATCGTCAAAACGCAGGGTTTGCTGCACTGCCACATCCAGATACAGCTCGGTACTGGTGACGCTGCCGGCACTGCCGAAAATGCCGTCGCGATCTGGCGGAACCGCAAACAACGGCTGATAACTGAGCCTGTTCAGGAATGAACGACTGTCGTACTCGAAATCGCGCCCATCGATCAGCGCCTCGCGGCGAAACGGATGCGGATCACTCCAGATATCCGCAGTGACATCGCCGGCGCTCAGTACCAGCATTCCGGTTACCGCGATAACGAGCCGCTGTTTCAACAAAGCCTCACCACATCAGATCATCGGGTATCGGGTAGTCCGCATAGGGGTCATCCACCGCCAGCTGGCCGGCGTCGCGCTCGTGACGTACCGCAACTGCCGCCGGATCACGCTCGGCAATTTTCTCGGCGATTGCCATCGGCACTACTTCAAAGCCATCGCCAAGACGAACCACAGCGAGCATGCCGCGGGCCAGCTGATCCGCCATCTGCGCTTTCACATAGAGCTTCTGGATCTTCTTGCCATCAACAAACTGGAACGACTGGTCAGCTCCACGTCGGTCAAGCCGGTGCGCTTCGATCAGCTGGCGAATCTGTGCGGCGATTTCTTTCTGTCGCTGCTGTGCCTGACGCTCGGCATTCAGGGCCCGGTCGCGCTCGACCTGCGCCGCGCGGGCCTGACGTACCACCTCAGCCGGATCCTCGGCTTCGCCCCGGGCCACCTGTTTGGCCTGCTGACGCTTGGCATGCTCGGCCTGACGCGCTTTCTTCGCATCAGCAAGCCCGGCTTTCAGTAACTGGTCTTTCAGCGAACCGGCCATCTTCTCTCCTGCCCTCGGGGCAACGCATACAGATATCTCACCGGCCATTATGCCCCCGGCAACAGAAACAGCCCAAATCGGTGCCGATGCAGGTAAACTGCGCCGCATCAGCAACTCTCTACAGCCCCGCGGACCGACAACATGATGTTTACCGATTTTGCCCTGCATGAACGCCTGCTGCGCGTGGTCACCGAACTGGGGTTCAGCGAACCCACCCCGGTGCAGCAGGAGGCAATCCCGGCCATCATGACCGGTCGCGACCTGCGCGCCATCGCCCGCACCGGCTCCGGCAAGACCGCCGCCTTCCTGCTGCCAATGCTGAATCGCCTGTACGGCGATCCGAAACCGCGCACCGCCACCCGTGCACTGATCCTGCTACCCACCCGCGAACTGGCCCAGCAGACCCTGAAACAGGTCGCCCAGTTCGCCCGCTACACCTTTATCAAGGCCGAGCTGATCACCGGCGGTGAGGACTTCAAGATCCAGGCCTCGCGCATGCGCCGCAACCCGGACATCCTGATCGGCACACCCGGCCGGATGATTGAACACTTCAACGCCGGCCACCTCGAGCTCGGTGATCTGGAAGTGCTGGTGCTGGACGAAGCCGACCGCATGCTTGATATGGGTTTTGCCGAGGACGTGCTGAAACTGGCCGGCCTGTGCAACCCGGCACGACAAACCCTGCTGTTCTCCGCCACCAGCGGTGGCCCCGGCCTTGCCCTAGTTGCCGAGCAGGTATTGCGCGAGCCACAACAACTGGTGATCGACAACGTCCGCGATCTCGACATTCATATCGGCCAGCAGATCATTACCGCCGACGATGTCTCGCATAAAGAGCGCCTGCTGCAGTGGCTGCTTGCCCACGAGGAATATCGCAAGGCAATCATCTTCACCAACACCCGAGTACAGGCCGACCGCCTGGGCGGCGTGCTGGTGGCATCAAATGTCCGCACCTATGTGCTGCATGGTGAAAAAGACCAGAAGGATCGCAAGCAAGCCATGGACCGCCTGCGCAATGGCGACATTGATGTGCTGGTGGCCACCGATATCGCCGCTCGCGGCATCGATGTCAGCGGCCTGGATCTGGTCATCAACTTCGACATGCCACGCAGCGGTGATGACTATATCCACCGCATCGGCCGCACCGGCCGGGCCGGCGCCAGCGGTCTGGCGATTTCCTTCGTGCTGACCAATGAATGGAACCTGATGGCCAGCATCGAGCGTTACCTGAAGCAGAAATTCGAACTGCGCGTAATCAAGGAACTGAAAGGCAGCTTCCAGGGCCCGAAAAAGCTGAGAGCCTCCGGCAAAACCGTCGGCACAAAGAAGAAAAAGGATGGCAAGACAGTAAAAGGCAAAGCGAAGACGGCGAAGAAGCCGGCACGCAAGCCAAAGGCTCCGGCTGTGTCCAATCCGGGCGGGATGGCACCGCCGAAGAAGAAGCGCTGACGTCAGTGAAACAGCAATGCCGCAACAGACACAAACAGATATCTCAGAATCAGGCCGCCACAGCAATGGCACGCGCACGAAGTACTGTTTTATCGCTATTCATAGTCCCCGCCTTTGAACCCGCAGTATCCGCGCTGAGCCGCCGCCGGAGACGGTACGGCAGCCCCGGCCCTTGCTGACAACCGCCCGGACCATTTCAAGGGCGAGCCATCGAATACCCCGAGCGAAGCCATGACCCACTTCGCAAATACAACCGCAAGCTGGCGGCGCGGCTGGCCAAGGACGATGGCCACAGGGCATGCATGCCGGCGGGAACAACCTGTCAGCGGGTCGCGGCAATAAAATCAATGGTCACTTTCGCCAGTGCCTCGCCCTGATCTTCCTGCAGGAAGTGACCACCGTTCTCGATGGTGGTGTGTGGCTGACCAGCACAGCCCGGGATCAGCTTGCGGATCACCGGTGCCGCTGCCGCCGTGATCGGATCCTTGTCGCTGAAGGCGGTGAGGAATGGCTTGTCGAACTTGAACAGCACTTCCCAGGCCTTGCGGTTGGCGGCGGTGGCCGGATTGTCCGGGGTGGTCGGCACCAGCGTCGGGAACTGGCGGGCACCTTCCTTGTAGGACTCGTCCGGGAACGGTGCATCGTAGGCAGCAATGATTTCCGCCGTCAGCGGTGTCGCGCAGCCGGACTGGATGATCTTGCCGGTGGCAAACACCGGGGTCTCCTGGGAAAACTTCTGCCACGCCAGAAACGCCGGGCCGGGATCAAAATCACCGGTGGGCAGCATGGTGTTGGCCGCCACCACGCGGGCAAACCGCTCCGGATGCTCGGCCAGCAGACGCAACCCAATCAAGCCACCCCAGTCCTGACAGACCAGCGTAATGTCGATGAGGTCCAGCTGCGTGAGAATGTTACGGGTCCAGTCGACATGGCGCTGATAGGTGTAATCGGTACGCTGTGACGGCTTGTCGGAACGACCAAAACCGATCAGGTCCGGAGCAATCACCCGATGGCCGGCGGCCACCAGCAGCGGAATCATTTTCCGGTACAGATAGCACCAGGTCGGCTCACCATGCATCAGCAATACCGGCGCCGCATCACGCGGACCCTCATCCAGATAATGCATGCGCAACTCGCTACCCTCGGTGTCATCCACCATCAGGTAGTGGGGGGCAAAGTCATAACCGGGCAGGTTTTCGAATCGTTCGTCAGGGGTGCGCAGCGCTTGCATGGTCAATGCTCCTTTTTCTGCTCGGGATTCGGGCCGTGATGGTCCTGCCACACAGTGTCCAACGGCAGCGCCGGAAACGTTACCGCCCATCATGCCAAAAACACTCCGCGTCAATGTCCGGTGGCGCCGGCCAGCAGCGCCCGGGTGTGGCGATCCCCCAAAAAGTACAGGGCCAGCCCGAGCAGAATCACCACCGCACCGGCCACCACGTTCAGGCCCGGCTGTTCGCCGTTGAACAGGGCGCCAAGCAGCAGCGCCAGCACCGGGGTGATCAGGGTAATCAGCGCCACGGTGGCCGCCGACAGGCTGGACAGCACCCTGAAATAGCAGACGAAACCGATCAATGAGCCGCACAGGGCCAGATACAGCAACGCCCAGACGCCATGCATGGCCTCGCCCACGGTGAAACTCTCACCCATGACAAACCACAGCCCCCAGAAACAGGGCAGGCTGAGAATCAGCGAACCGAGTGTCTGCGGTAGCGGCCCCAAACCGGCGGCAACCTGCTTCACGGCAATGCCACTGACACTGAACCCGGTCACCGCGCCAAGCAGCAGCAGGATACCGATCAGCTGGTTACCACCCTGCAGCGCATCGGCAAACACCAGCGCCAGACCACCGACCCCGGTGACACAACCGGCCCAGTGCCAGACATTCAGGCGCACCGGATTAGGCAGCAGCTGCAACATGAAGCCCGACAATAGTGGTGCCAGCCCGAACATCACCGAAATCAGCCCGGAAGCCACATACACCGAAGCCAGATAGCTCAGCGACATGGCGCCGAACACTCCCGGCAGCGCTGCCGCATAGCTCTTGATCGCCAGCCGGTCCCAGCGCAGACGCTGGCCCAGCAGCCACAGCCACGGCAAGCCGACGGCCACCGCCAGCATCATGCGCAGCATCACCGCCGTCACCGGCATAAAGGTTTCCGCGCTCCATTTGATAGCAAGCGGCGTGGTGGCCCAGACCAGTACCACGATCAGATAGGCGAGCCCGACAGGCACGGTTGTTCTCCTTGGTTAAAGCAGCGGACAGCAGTCCTGTAGGAGCCGTCGACCGACGGCGAAGCTTTTCGCGGCCGATCGGCCGCTCCTACGAGAAACCCTGGGCACAAAAAAAGCCGCAGGTGCTTCACGCTGCGGCTTTGGTTGAATTCAGGTGCTATGAATCAGACAGCCGGCAGCGCTCCCCCACGCCATGCGCGGGCGACTCGCAGTACAACTTTCAGCATTGGCTGTTTGCGGCTGGTCTTCATCATGCGAACATCATCTGCATTCAGTCCGGCACAGGCAAGTGACAAATTGAAAAATTATCTGGTGGGTGGCGCGGTACGGGATCAGCTGCTCGGCCTCAAGGTCACGGAAAAGGACTGGGTGGTGGTTGGCGCCACGCCGGCAGACATGCACGCCCAGGGCTTCACCCCGGTCGGCAAGGATTTTCCGGTCTTCATTCATCCGCGCAGCGGCGAGGAATACGCGCTGGCCCGTACCGAGCGGAAAAGCGGCCACGGCTATCACGGCTTTACTTTCAATGCCTCTCCCGAGGTAACGCTGGAAGAAGACCTGCTGCGCCGCGACCTGACCATCAATGCCATGGCCCGTGAGCCGGGCGGCGCACTGGTTGATCCGCACGGTGGTCTGCGTGACCTGAAAGGGCGCTGGCTGCGCCATGTATCGCCGGCCTTTGCCGAGGACCCGCTGCGGGTACTGCGGGTGGCGCGCTTTGCCGCACGTTATCACTGGCTTGGTTTCCGGGTAGCCGAGGAAACCATGACGCTGATGCAGAAACTCAGTGACAGCGGCGAGCTGGCTCACCTGACCGCCGAGCGGGTCTGGAAGGAAACCGAAAAAGGCCTGATGGAGCGCGACCCGCAGATCTATTTTCAGGTGCTGGAACAATGTGGCGCATTAACCGTGCTGTTGCCGGAACTGGCCAGGCTGCGCGGGGTGCCGCAACCGGCCGCTCACCATCCGGAGATCGACACCCTTGAGCACCAGTATCTTGCCTTGCAGCAGTGCGCCCGGATGCAACTGCCGTTGCCAGCACGTTTTGCCGTGCTGGTGCATGATCTTGGCAAGGGCCTGACAGACCCGACCGAATGGCCACGGCATATTGCCCATGAGGAACGCAGCGCCCGACTTGCCGAACAGGTGGCCGAGCGCCTGCGAGCACCGAATGAATGCCGTGAGCTGGGCGTACTGGTGGCGCGTTTTCACACCCACTGCCACCGGGCGCTGGAATTGAAGCCGGATACCGTCTGGAAGTTGCTGCGCTCGCTCGATGCCATCCGCCGACCGGAGCGCTGGCAACTGTTTCTCGGCGCCTGCGAAGCTGTTGCCCGTGGCCGCAGCGGTTTTGAGGACCGCGACTATCCGCAGGCGGCATATTTGCGCGCTGCAGCCGATGCGGCGCGCAACGTGGATGTCAGTGCTTTGCGAGCGCAAGGATTTGACGGCCCGGCACTGGGCGACGCCATCGACAAGGCGCGCATTCGCTTACTGAAGGAGCACAAACACACATGGCAGACCCCGTCGCCCTGATTACCGGCGCCGCCCGACGGCTTGGCGCCGAAACCGCACGGACACTGCATGGCCGTGGCATGCGGGTGATTATTCATTGCCGGAACAGTCGTCATGACGCTGACCGGCTGGCCGCTGAACTGAATGCGGCCCGGCCGGAGTCTGCCTGCGTGATGCAGGCAGATCTGGATAATCCCGGGCAGGTGCGGATTCTCGCCAATATGGCTATTCAGCAGTGGCGCCGGCTTGATCTGCTGGTCAATAACGCCTCGTCGTTCTATCCGACACCGATCGGCAACAGCAGCGACGAAGACTGGACCCGGTTGATCCACAGTAACCTGCGTGCGCCTTATATTCTCACTGAAGCTCTGGCACCGACACTGGCGAAGTACAAAGGCAGCATCATCAACATTATCGATGTCTACGCGGAAAAGCCGCTGGCGGAACATACCCTCTACTGCATCGCCAAGGCCGGTCTCGCCATGCTGACGCGCAGCAGCGCCCGCGAACTGGGGCCAGATGTGCGTGTTAACGGCGTTGCGCCGGGCCCGATCCTGTGGCCGGAACAAGGCCAGGACAATCAGGCTGAGATTCTTCAGGCCACTGCCCTGAAGCGCAGCGGCAATCCGGCCGACATTGCTGGCATGGTGGCTTTCCTGGCACTGGACGCGCCCTATGTCACAGGGCAGATTGTGGCAGTAGATGGTGGCCGCTCACTGGGCTTTCACGGGGGTTGAGATGTTCCGCACAGGAAGGATTCTGTTGTTGCTACTGCCTTGCCTTGCCAACGCGCAAGAGCTGTATCGCTGGACCGACGACCAGGGTCAGGTCCATTTCAGCGATCGTCCCCGTGAAGGTGATGCGACCGTTGAAGAAGTGCAGATCAGGCAGCAGCCGTTACTCGGCCAGGATGAAGCCGTACAGGAAATCCGGGACCGGCTGAAACGTTTACGCGACGCAGAGCGTCAACAACAGGAAGAAGAAGCGGCGCGCCGCGCCGAGGCCGAGCGCGCCCACCAGCAAAAAATGGCGCCAAAATGTGCCAAGGCAAAACGCGAACTGAAAAACCTTGATGGCCGGGTGCTGTATATCAACGACAAGGGCGAACGTTACAGTGTGCCAATGGAGCAAGTGGCCGCCGACAAGGAGAAGCTGAGCAAATGGATCGCCGCCAACTGTACCGACTGAGCCTGCTGCTGTTGCTGACCTGCCCGCTCGTACAGGCAGAGGTCTACCAGTGGCGTGATGCCCAGGGGCGCCTGCACTTTGGCGACAAACCGCCGGAGGACCAGCAAAGCAAACCGCTTTATGCCGCAGCCGCCAG
>JBECKT010000001.1:0-3167 GCA_040235405.1 Alcanivoracaceae bacterium | reverse complement strand
ATCGGCATCTTTGCCCGCATCTGGCACCGCGATGGCAAGCCGAAGTACCTGCAGGATGTGCCGCGCTTTGTTGCCTATCTGCGCACGGTAATTGCACGGCGTGACGAGCTGGCGCCGCTTGGCGCGCTGCTGGATCGTCTCGGCCTGTGAAAGCGATGATCCTTGCCGCCGGTTTTGGCACGCGCATGCGACCATTGACCGACCACACCCCCAAGCCCTTGCTGGCGGCCGGCGGTAAAAGCCTGATCGAGTGGCATATCGAGCGACTGCAACGGGCCGGCTTTCGCGAGCTGGTGATTAACACTGCCTGGCTTGGCGAAAAGATCGAAGCAGCGTTGGGCGACGGTAGCCGTTATGGTGTGTCGATCCGCTGGTCCCGCGAGGGCACACCGCTGGAAACCGCCGGTGGTATTCGCCGGGCACTGCCGTTGCTGGGCGAGGCGCCGTTTGCCGTGATCAATGGCGATATCTGGACCGATTTTGATTATTCCCGGCTGCCTGAACCGGCGGGCCTTGCTCATCTGGTGTTGGTGACTAACCCGGAGCATCATCCGAACGGTGACTTCGGTTTGGATTCCGCCGGGCTGGTCCGCGACAATGGCAGCCCGAAGCTGACCTTCTCCGGTATTGGTGTCTATCGCCCGGAGCTGTTTCATGAGCTGGCGGATGGCGAGGCGAAGCTGGCGCCGCTGCTGCGTGCAGCGATGCGGCATGATGCGGTTAGTGGCGAGCACTTTACCGGCGCCTGGTGGGATATCGGCACACCGGAGCGGCTTGAGCAACTGGATTCGTTTTTACGCGGCAACTGATTTTTCGGGGGTTATATGGCCAAGCAGGATTACTGGATTGCTCCGTCGATTTTGTCTGCCGACTTCGCCCGGCTGGGTGCCGAAGTCGATGCGGTGCTGAATGCCGGCGCTAATGTGGTTCACTTCGATGTCATGGATAATCACTATGTGCCGAACCTGACCATCGGTCCGATGGTGTGCAAGGCGCTACGCAACTATGGTGTGACGTCACCGATTGATGTGCACCTGATGGTCAGCCCGGTTGACTCGTTGATCAGTTCGTTTGCTGACGCCGGCGCCAGCATCATCACTTTCCACCCGGAAGCCAGTGATCATGTTGATCGCTCGCTGCAGCTGATCCGTTCGTGCGGTTGCAAGGCTGGTCTGGTGCTGAATCCGGCCACGTCGCCGGATTGCCTTGAGTATGTTATGGACAAGCTCGACATGATTCTGCTGATGAGCGTGAACCCGGGGTTTGGCGGCCAGTCGTTTATTCCCGGCACCTTGAAAAAAGTGGAAAAGGTTCGTCGTTTGATTGATGACAGTGGTCTGGCGATACGCCTTGAGGTGGATGGCGGGATCAGTGAGAACAATATTGCCGAGATTGCTGCTGCCGGTGCGGATACGTTTGTGGCCGGGTCGGCGATTTACGGGCGGCCTGAATATGACGTGGTGATTGACGCCATGAGGGCGGCATTGGCGTCTGTTCGTTGATTTTACTGGGAGTAGGAAATGATTCGTAAAAACCCGAGCGGCGATCTGCCGGTGGTGGCGGAATCCGCGTTCGTGGACCCGACAGCCATTATCTGCGGCAAGGTAATTATTGGCGAAAATGTGTTTATCGGCCCCTATGCGGTGATTCGCGCCGATGAGGTTAATGCGGAAGGCGGTATGGAGCCGATTGTAATCGGTGATAACTCGAATATTCAGGATGGTGTGGTAATTCATTCCAAGTCCGGCGCCCGGGTCGAGATTGGCGAAAACACTTCGATTGCGCATCGTTCCATTGTTCATGGCCCGTGCAAGGTCGGCAGCAGCGTGTTTATCGGTTTCAACTCGGTGCTGTTTAATTGCGAAGTCGGCGCCGGCTCGGTGGTGCGGCACAATTCGGTGGTGGAGGGTGTGGTGATACCGGAGAATTTCCATATTCCGTCCACCAGTAATATTCGCAAGCCAGCGGATCTCGCCACCATCAAGCCAGTGCGCGCAGATGCGTCCAGTTTTTCCGAGGATGTCGCGCAAACAAATTTGCGCCTGGTTCGGGGGTACAAGAAAATTCAGAACGAGTTGTGATGCCAGCTCGCATCAGCTGGCGGCAATCGCCACCTGATGCAGTTTCAGCGGGTTGCCGCCGCTGTCGAGCACCTGAACCGGCTGCACCGGGCGGCCGCTGTCGCGGTCGACCAGCACAAACGGCGGCTCATTCTCGAATACCCATTTATCTGCCCACTGCCGCAGGGCGGTGAGCACCACGAACAGATCCCGTCCCTTGTCGGTCAGGCGGTACTCGAAGCGGGTGCCGTGTTCGCCGGCGTTGACCTTGCGCAGGATGTCCCGGTCGACCAGCTTGTTGAGGCGGTCGGTAAGGATATTGCGAGCGATACCAAGATTCTGCTGGAAGTCCGAGAAGCGGCGGCTGCCGTACATGGCCTCGCGGATGATCATCAGCGACCACCAGTCGCCGACCTCGGCCAGGCCGCGGGCGAGGGAGCAGGGGTCGGTGGCAGGGTCTGGTCGGTTCATGCGGGCCAGTTTCGGGAATATGGTTGCAAAAAGCAACCTTTATCAATAAGGTTGCAAATCACAACTTAATGCCGGGCGCCTGTCGCCCCTGATGTCGAGGTTTTCCGTGACTGATACCAGCCCGCTGTTCCGCCCGTTCGAGTGCAAATCCCTGCATCTGGCCAACCGGGTCGCCATGGCGCCGATGACCCGTATGCGCTCGCCGAACTACATTCCCAATGACGAGGTGGTGGCCTATTACCGCCGCCGCGCCGAGGCCGGGGTGGGGCTGCTGATTACTGAAGGCACCACGGTCAATCACAAGGCTGCCAATGGTTACGAGCAGGTGCCGGCGTTTCATGGTGCGGCGCTGGATGGCTGGAAGCAGGTAGTGGAAGCGGTGCACGGCGCGGGCGGCAAGATCATCCCGCAGCTCTGGCATGTCGGCTCGGTGCGTCGGCCCGGCATTGGCCCGGACAAGGACGTGCCCGGCTACAGCCCGTGCGGCATGGTCAAACCCGGCAAGGTGGTGGGCCATGCCATGAGCAAGCAGGATATTGATGAGGTGGTGCGGGCCTTTGCCGAGGGCGCCCGTGACGCCAAAGCACTGGGTTTTGATGGCGTCGAGATCCACGGTGCCCATGGTTACCTGATCGA
>JBECKT010000073.1:0-3051 GCA_040235405.1 Alcanivoracaceae bacterium | reverse complement strand
CACCGTGCCACCAAGAAGATGGACACATGCGCTAACTCGAGAGCAGACAACTACTGCACCAAGCAACCCCGCCGCGGCTGAGCCTGCGTTTCCGGTCGGGTCAGTGTAGTAATACGGCGAGTTATATGCGTAGGAAAATCTGTTCAGATCAAAGGGATGAGACTGGTGAATTCTAATCGGGTCAGGGCTCAAAAACCGCCCCATCCCCGGGTCATACCAACGTGCCCCGGCATAGATCAGCCCAACCTGCTCATCATAAACATGGCCGGTATAGCCAACGCCAGCCGGCGCTTGCGGCACACCAGCCACTGCCAGCCTCTCACCCCATGGCGCATAAGCCTGCTCCCATGTGGTTTCACCGTAAGCGCCAATCCAACCCCACCCTTGCCCTTATTCCGCAGGTAGCGTAACGCCCCACGGCAGCAGCGCCTCAACGTCGCCCAGCGTTTGCGCATTCGGCAGGTCAGTGAAGACCTTCAGCAGGTAGTGATACGGATTGAGGCCGTTGGCCTTGGCGGTTTCAATGATGCTGTACAGGTTGGCGCTGGCACGGGCGCCCGCCTGGCTGTTGCTAAAGAGCCAGTTCTTGCGACCGATGGCGAACGGGCGGATGGCGTTCTCCGCCAGATTATTGTCGATCGGGTAGTGTCCGTCGTCGAGATAACGGATCAGTCTCGGCCACTGGTTGTGCAGATAGGTGAGTGCCTTGCCCAGCACACTGTGCGGCGGCACATTCGGCAGGCCTTTTTGCAGCCAGTCATGCAGCTTGTCGATAATCGGCCTGGCCTGTTGCTGGCGAACGTTGTGTCGCTCATTCGGCGGCTGGTCTTTCATCTCCGCCTCAATCCGGTACAGCTTCTGGATAAACGTCAGGGCCTGATCGGCCTTGCCAGTCTTGCCTTTCGGTTGCAGCTTTTGGGCATCGACGAATTTCCGTCTGGCATGCGCCCAGCAACCCAGTCGGGTGATCTGGTAGTCGTCGCAGGCTTTGCCATACCCTTCATAGCCATCGGTCATGATTGCTTGCGTTTGTTCCGTCAGACGTTCCCGCGGTACCGCCTGTGCGCGTGTCGGCGCGTAATGGAACAGCCGCACCGGCTGCTCACCACTGCTGGCCTGCACCCACATGTAACTCTGGCTCTGCGCCGTCTTGCCCGGCTCGTTCAGCACCTGCACCGGGGTCTCGTCCATGTGGATCACCGGCTGTTCGAGTAATTTTTCATGTAACAGGTTGATCAGTGGCTGGCTGAGTGCGCCACATTTAATCATCCAGTTGGCCAGGTTGGTGCGGTCCAGCGCGATACCCATGCGCTTGAACAGTTCGCTCTGCCGGTACAGCGGCAAGGCGTCACAGTATTTCTGGGTGGCAATGGCAGCCAGCAAACCGGGGCCTGCCAGACTCTTTTCAATCGGTTGTTTCGGCTTGGCGGCGGTGGCCAGATGTTGCTCACAGCACGGGCAGGCATACTTCAGCCGCTTGTGCAGCAGGACTTTCAGTTGCGCCGGGATGAACTCCAGTTGCTCGCTGTCGTCGCTGCCGATCAGTTCGAGCGCACTGCCGTCGTGCGGGCAGATTTTCTCCGCCTCGGGCAGATCATGGATCACCTCTTCACGGGGAAGGTGCTCAGGCAGGCTGACGCGGGGGCGGGCCTTGCGCTGATGCGTGGCAACCGTAATCGTTTCGACTGCACCATCGTTGCCCGCTGTGTTTTCTTCAGCGTCGATCTCTTCCGCTTCGTTAAACAGAGCTTGCTGGGCAGGTGCGACTTTTTCGCTGGAGGGCGTGAACGGTTTGCTGCGCAGGTTCTTGAGCCATTGTTCAAGCTGAACAATGTACTCGTCTTTCTGAAGAATCTTCTCGATTTTTTCGTCGAGCTGCGCTTTCAAAAACGCATTTTCTTCCTGTAATTCCGCCGCACTTTTCATACAGCGGATTATACCGGAAGGTTCAGTTTATCGCGTCAAAAAATAACGCTTTATGCGGTTTTATTTGTGCGATGTCGAAGCCACGCAGCAACCAGACCCACTGCTCGTGATCCAGCACCACCACGTCATCCGCATGACGGCGCGGCCACTTGAACCGGTCCCGCTCCAGCCGCTTCTGCCACAAGGCAAAACCGGTGGCATCCCAGTACAGCACCTTCAGCTGATTACGCCGCTGGTTGCAGAACACGAACAGCGCAGGATCAAACGGCGAGCGCTCCATGGCCTCCTGCACGATCACGCTCAGGCCGTTGATCGCCTTGCGGAAATCCACCGGCTCGCGGTGCAGGTACACCGGCACATCATCGCGCCAGTCAATCATGACAGGGCGGCTACCAGCTTCGCCACATACGCCGGATCCGTATCACTGCCAAAGCGCAGGGAAACCGGCCCCACCGACACAGTCAGGATGGACGGAGATGCCACGGGCTTCAGCTGTGGCACCGCGCGCACAAACCGATCAGACTTGCTCGGTCCCACGGCGCCGCCCTCCGCCTTGGCGGCACGGGATTTTTGCAGGCTGAAATACTTGGCGCAGACGTTGTTCTGGCGACAGAACTCCGTCTGGGTCAGGCCACTGCTTGCATGTGCCTCAAGCAATGCAGGCCAGTTGTATTTGCGGGACATGGTAAACCTCACAATGAGCGGAAATCGTGAGGCTATCGGGTAATCGGCAGCCCGTGCAGGGTGGGGTTGGATTGGCGCTTACCAATAGCTTCATCTGTCGTCAGAGATCAAGACGGTGAGTACGGGGTGCCCATCAGGCACCGCTTAACTCCTTGCGCAATCGCCTGGCCGATTACCAGTAAGCAGCCGGCACAGGCAGTTACACAGAATTATTTACAGGGTCAGGCTTTCAGATGTTACGAAAATTCTGTGGGAGCGAACCTTGCTATAGCCGATCATATCGCTTGATACAGAGAAGAGCGCATGTTCACCCTCCGCTTTCCCAAAACCGACGCAAGTAGCGCGCCGTCAACCCCGGCGCCTCGACCATCGGCAAATGGCCGATGCCTCGCAGTCGCTTCTCCTTGGCATGCGGGATCAATTGCTTGAAGGTATCGGCAC
>JBECKT010000175.1:0-4158 GCA_040235405.1 Alcanivoracaceae bacterium | reverse complement strand
TATGTGCGCCACATCCGCCAGTACTACGACCTGCTGGTCTGGGCCAGCGAATCAAACCGCCATGGCCCGAGCATGGTTGCCATGCTCAGCAATACCCCGGCCGGTTGATCAGGGTGCCGCTCAGCGGCGCCCGGCAAAAAAACCCTTCAGCAGCGCAGCGGACTGATCCGCCAGCACTCCGCCGATCACCTCCGGGGAATGGTTGTAGAAGGTCTGCTCCGGCAGATTCAACTGGCTGCCACAGACACCAGCCCGTGGCTCGCGGGCACCATATACCAGTGCCGCTACCCGGGCATGCATCAACGCACCGAAGCACATGGTGCAGGGCTCAATGGTCACATACAGCACGCTGCCGCCGAGCCGGTAATTGCCGAGCCGGTTAGCCGCGTCGCGCAACGCCATGATCTCGGCATGGGCGGTCGGATCATGGCTGCTGATCGGCTGGTTCCAGCCGCGGCCGATAATCTCGCCATTCAGCACCAGTACTGCACCGACCGGCACCTCACCCCGCCCGGCCGCCGATTCTGCCAGCGACAACGCCTCTCTCATCCAGACTTCGTGTTGCCGTTCATCAACCACCGGGAAGCGCTCCGTTTCAGTCAGGCCGATATGGTAGCCGAGCCACCCACCGAACGCCTCTCTGTGCTATAAATGCGACTTGTTTTCGTCGTCTGTCCGGGCGACGACCGTTTCTGATCGGGGCTCTGCATGAAAAGGAAATTCTGGACCAGCGACTGGTTTGCCGTGGTCATCATTACCGTACTGATGATTGCGCTGAGCCAGAGCGGCCCGCTGGGCAGTCTTGAGCTTGCCACCTATGACCTCGGCGTACGCAGTGCTGACCGCGATCCCGGAGATCGCATCGCCGTGCTCGCCATTGATGACCAGAGCATTGACAACCTCGGCCGCTGGCCATGGCCACGCGATATTGTCGGCGGCATGATCGAAAAGCTGCAAGGCGGTGGTGCCAAGGTCATCGGCCTGGGCATATTTCTGTCGGAGCCGCAAACTGATCCAGGCCTGCAGGAAATTCGCGATCTGCGCCTGTTCTGGGAAACCAGCAGCCTGTCACAAAGCGAACCGGAAGACGGCCACGCCGAAGATCTGGTGGTACTGGGAGAAAGGCTTGAAAAGGCCAGCCGCGACCTCGATACCGATAGGCGACTGGCCGCCAGCATCCGTAGCGCCGGCAATGTCGTCATGGGCATGCAGATGATTCAGGGAGTGCCGATTGGTCGCCCGGACAGCCCGGTTCCCACCTACATCAGCGATCAGCAGGTTTCGGCGGAAGGTGCGGAAATTCCCGGCATGCCGATGAGCGCCGTGTCCCTGACCCCGCCGTTATCGGAATTCGCCCTTGCTTCCTCGGCGGTCGGCCACCTGGTTATCAATCTCGACAGCGACGGCGGAGTACGTACCGAACCGCTGCTGATCAATTACTACGGTGAGTTGTATCCGTCCCTGTCACTGCAGCTCGCTGCCCGCAGCCTGAACCTGGGCAATGACGACATTCGCACCACCAGCGACGGTGTCCGCCTTGGCAATCTCACCATTCGCACCGGTGATGATCTGCGCATGAATACTTTTTTCTACAGCAATCCGGATAGCCAGTCGGCCATTTCCACGGATTCGTTTTACGACGTCTACAGCGGCCGCATCCCGGCAGATAAATACAAAGACAAGATCGTGCTGATCGGTGCCACTGCCTACGGGCTGGGTTCAACCCTGAAAACACCTTTGCGCCGCGCTCAGGAGCCGGTGCAGATTCTGGCCCATAACGTCGCCAGCATTCTCAACGAAGACTTTTTCGTCATGCCGTCCTGGGCCAACCCGTTGCGCTGGGGCATGATGCTGGTCGTGGTACTTTACCTGATGCTCGCCCTGCCCCGGCTTGGCGCCGGTCTCGGCGCTGCCATTTCTGCGGTGCTACTGGTTGCCTTGCTAGGCACCGAAATCGTCATGCTGGGCATTCAGGGCTGGTGGATCCCGCTAACCCTGCCGGCGGCGTTATTGTTTGCCGGTCACCTGGCGCTGACCACCAAACACTTCCTGACCACCGAGCAGGGCAAGGAGAAGTCAGAAAAGGAATCAGCGGAATCCAACCGCATGCTGGGCCTTGCATTCCAGCAGCAGGGCCAGCTGGATATGGCGTTCGAGAAATTCCGCCGCGTGCCAATGGGCGAGGAGGTGCTCGACCTGCTCTACAATCTGGCCATGGATTTCGAGCGCAAGCGCCAGTTCAACAAGGCCAGTGCGGTCTACCAGTATATAGCCAAGCATGATCCGAACTTCCGTGATATTGCCCAACGCACCAAGCGCGCCAACGACGCCCAGGACACCATTATTTTCGGCATGCGTTCCGGCGGTGGCGGCTCGCCGACCGATACCCTGCTGGCCGGCAGTGGCGACAGCAGTTTTGAAAAGCCGATGCTGGGTCGCTATCAGGTCGAAAAAGAGCTGGGCCGTGGCGCCATGGGTATCGTCTATCAGGGCCGTGATCCGAAGATCAACCGCGTGGTGGCAATCAAGACGCTGGCATTGTCAGAAGAATTTGGTGCGGAAGAACTGACCGAAGTGAAGGAACGTTTCTTCCGTGAAGCCGAAGCGGCCGGCAAGCTGAATCACCCGAACATCGTTACCGTCTACGACGCCGGAGAGGAACACGATCTCGCCTATATCGCCATGGAATTCCTGCATGGCCATGATCTGCTGCGCTACACCAAGCCCGATACGTTGATGCCAATCACCAAGATCCTCAACATCATCGGCCGCTGCGCGGACGCGCTCGACTATGCCCACGTCAACAGCATCGTTCACCGCGATATCAAGCCGGCCAACCTGATGTTTGACCCGGAAGCCGGGCAGGTCAAAATTACCGACTTCGGTATTGCCCGGGTCAACAACTCCAGCCGCACCAAAACCGGCATGGTAGTCGGCACGCCCAGCTACATGTCACCGGAACAGGTCACCGGCAAACGGGTTGATGGCCGCTCGGATATTTTCTCGCTTGGTGTGGTGCTGTATCAAATGCTCACCGGCGAGCTGCCGTTTCAGGCCGAGAATGCCACCCAGATCATGTATCAGATCGCCACTGAGCCGCACCCGGACATTCTCCAGACCCGCCCGGGCATCAAGCGCAGCGCACCCTGGGTGTCCATCGTGCTGAATCGGGCGCTGGAAAAAGATCCGGAAAAACGCTACCAGCGCGCCGGCCTGATGGCTGCCGATATCAAGGTGGTGCTGAAGAAGATCGCCGATGCCGCTGCCAAACAGGGCAACAACTGAACAGACTGAACGGAAATATGTCATGACAACGATTGGCACCCCCCTCGCCCCGCACGCCACCCGGGTGATGTTTCTTGGCAGTGGCGAACTTGGCAAGGAAGTCGTGATCGAGTTGATCCGGCTCGGCTGTGAAGTCATTGCGGTGGACCGTTACGCCAATGCCCCGGCCATGCAGGTGGCGCACCGCAACCATGTCATCAATATGCTCGACGGCAGCGCCATTCGCTTTCTGGTTGAACAGGAAAAACCGCACCTGATTGTTCCGGAAATCGAAGCCATTGCCACCGACGAGCTGGTCAAACTGGAGGCCGAAGGCTGGCAGGTCATCCCCACTGCCCGCGCTGCCCAGCTGACCATGAACCGGGAAGGCATCCGTCGCCTTGCCGCAGAAGAACTTGGCCTGTCGACCTCGCCATACCGTTTCGCTGAAACCAAAGCCGAGTATCTGGCTGCTATTGATGCGGTCGGTATTCCCTGTGTGGTGAAGCCGATCATGTCGTCCTCCGGCAAGGGCCAGAGCACGGTGCAAACAAGTGATCAGGTAGACGCCGCCTGGGACTACGCCCAGTCCGGCGGTCGTACTGGCAAGGGCAAGGTGATCGTCGAGGGCTTTGTCGATTTCGATTACGAAATCACCCTGCTGACAGTACGACACCGCGACGGCACAAGTTTTTGCGCGCCAATCGGCCATCGTCAGGAAAAAGGTGATTATCGCGAGTCCTGGCAACCGCAGGCGATGAGCAAGACGGCGCTGGAAGGGGCCCAACAGATTGCCGGCGCGGTGACCGAAGCACTCGGCGGACACGGCATCTTCGGCGTCGAACTGTTTGTCAAAGGCGATACCGTGTACTTCAGCGAAGTCTCGCCCCGCCC
>JBECKT010000156.1:0-17078 GCA_040235405.1 Alcanivoracaceae bacterium | reverse complement strand
GGCCGACCGGCCGCGATCCGCATCAAGGAAATCGCGGCCGGTCGGCCGCTCCTACACACAGCCTCGGAACATGACATGACTGCGTCACGCACTCTGGATTACACCTGCGAACTGATTCGCCGCAACTCGGTCACGCCGGAAGATGCCGGCTGTCAGCAATGGCTGGCCGGCAAACTCGAAGCCCTCGGGTTTCGCTGTGAGCACCTGCGTTTCGGTGAGGTCGATAATCTTTGGGCACGACGCGGCGACAAGGGCCCGCTGCTGGTATTCGCCGGGCATACCGATGTAGTTCCAACCGGCGATCCCGGCAAATGGACATCCGATCCGTTTCAGCCGGAAATCCGCGACGGCATGCTCTACGGCCGCGGCGCCGCCGACATGAAATCATCTATCGCTGCCTGGCTGGTAGCGGTGGAAGATTTTGTCGCTGCGCACCCGAATCATGCCGGTTCGATTGGCTGGCTGATTACTGCCGATGAAGAAGGCCCGGCCATTAACGGCACCGTCAAAGTGGTCGAACATCTTGAAGCGCGACAGGAAAAAATCGATTACTGCATTGTTGGCGAGCCCTCTTCCACCACGCATATGGGTGACGTGATCAAGAACGGCCGCCGTGGTTCGCTCGGTGCACGGCTGATCGTCAAGGGCGTGCAGGGCCATGTCGCCTATCCGCATCTGGCCGACAATCCGATTCACCGGGTTGCCCCGGCGCTGGCCGAGCTGGCTGCGGAAACATGGGATCAGGGCAATGAATTTTTCCCCGCCACCAGCTTCCAGGTTTCCAATATCAAATCCGGCACCGGCGCCACCAATGTCATCCCCGGCGACTGCGAAGTGCTGTTCAATTTCCGTTTCTCCACCGAACTGACCGCGCAGGATCTGAAAGTACGAACGGAAGCGATTCTGAACAAACACGGGTTGCACTATCAGCTTGACTGGACCCTGTCCGGGCAACCGTTCCTGACTGCCCGCGGTGCCCTGGTCGATGCGGCAGTCACCGCGATAAAAGACGTCACCGGCATTGATACCGAGTTGTCCACCGCCGGTGGCACCTCGGATGGTCGCTTTATCGCCCCGACCGGCGCCCAGGTGGTGGAGCTTGGCCCGATCAACGCCACCATCCACAAGATTGACGAACACACACCGGTGGCGGAGCTGGAACCGCTCGCCAGTGTGTATCGACGGATGCTGGAATTACTGCTGAAGTGAGCGCCGCTGCTCGACAGCGAGCATCGCCTCAACCCGCTCAAGATTGGCTGCCGCCTGCGGGTAATGCCGTGGCGAGCTGTCCAGCGCCCGTTGCAGGTAACGACGCGCCACGCCCAGCTGATCGTTCAACATCGCCATGTAGCCGACGTTGTTGAACGCCTCCCACTCCGGCATCAGCTGACCGAGTGTATCGACCGCAACCTCATAACGACCGGCACGGGCTTGAGCAAGGCCAAGGTTCTGTTGCAAGCGGGTTTCTTGCGGATAACGACGCAGCGCGTCGCGGAGTAGCGTAATCGCCGCCTCTGCATCGCCAGCCATCATTGTTGAATAACCGAGATTATTGGCCACCACCGCGTTGTCACCCCCGGCAGCAATGGCGCGCCGGTAATAGTCACGCGCCTGATCGAACTCGCCATCAAGATCTGCAATCACGCCAAGACCATTTAGCACCCGCCAGCTGACCGGATCTTCAATGGCCAGCGACTGCAGCACCGGCCGGGCCAGATCGGCTTGCCCCCGTGCCAGATCGACCAGCGCCTGACCCTCAACTGCCTCGCGGTGACCGGCATCAAGTTCCAGCGCTCGGCGAAACGTGGCACGGGCACTGTCATGTTGTTGCTGATCCAGCTGGACAAAACCAAGCCCGGTGAGCGCATCAACATCTTCCGGGTGCTCGGCCAGATGGGCCTGGAACCGCTGCTCGGCTTCATCGATTACCCCGGCAGCCAGTGCTTGCCGCGCCATCGCCACCGGATCTTCCATCACGGTTTCACTGCCACGCCGGCTGGCACAGCCACTGAGCACCAGCAGCACAGCAGTGAATACCACGACATTTCCATGCAATTTCATCATCAGGTTCCGAAGGCGCCACGCAGGCCGGAAAGTATATTGACCATAGCAGGCCCGAGAATCACCAGAAACAATGCCGGGAAAATAAAAAACAGGATCGGAAAGGTCAGCTTGACCGGCAGCTTGGCGGCCTTTTCCCGGGCGCGCTGGATCCGCATCTGGCGCATTTCAATGGCATGCTCGCGCAGCGCCTCGCCAACGCTGGTGCCGAAATTCTCGGCCTGAATCAGGATCGAGATCAGGCTGTTCAGATCGGCGATACCGGTGCGTTCCGCCAGTGCCTTCATTGCCTCGTTACGCGGCTTGCCAGCGCGCATCTCCAGACTCATCAAAAGCAACTCATCGCTCATCGCCTCGGAGGTCCGTGCGACCTCCTGTCCGACACGCTGGATCGCCGCATCCAGACTCAGACCGGCTTCAATACAGACCACCAGCAGATCGAGCGTATCCGGAAATGCCGCTTCCAGTTCATGACGACGCTCCCGGGCACGCATGCTCAGGGCAATATCCGGCAGCAGGAATCCCAGCAGTGCCAGCACCACCATCCAGATCGCCATCAGCATCATCTTGCCGGCAAACAGGCCGAGCGCGGCCAGCGGCAGCAGCAACAATGAGGGCACAGCAATCGCCAGCAGCACCTTGGCCAACAGGGTCACGGTGACCGCCGAATTGGCGCGCAACCCGGACTGCACCAGACGCGAGCGAATCCGTGATTCGTGCCAGTTCGCCACCGGTGATACCAGCGCCCGCTTGCTGTGGTCGACATGCACGGTGAAGGCGCCCTGGGCGAAGTCACCCTGCTGCTGCTCGGTCAGGCCACCAGCCTCACGCAGGCGCCTTTCCACCAGCCGCTGGCCGCCAAACAGCCAGAAGCCGATACCCGCCACCAGCAGAACGGTGACCAGAAAACTGATGCCCAGTAACACGGCAAGCAGGGAGAGATCAGACATGCTAGTGCTCCTCTACGCTCGCTCAGACCCGGAAGTTGATCATCCGGTGCACAACCCAGTAACCGACACCCATCAGAATCAACTGAATGCCGACAATCATCAAACCAAGCTCGGTCTCGAACAGCACCGACAGATAGCCCGGCGAAATCACGCTAATCGCCAGCGCGACAATAAAAGGCAAGGCGATCAGAACATTGGCGGAGTAACGCATTTCCGCCGCCAGGATACGGACTTCCCTATAAGTATTGCTGCGTGAGCGCATTACCGCAGACAGACTGTTGAGAATCTCGGCAAGGTTGCCACCGGTACTGCGCTGGATCAGTACTGCCGTCACAAAGTAGCGCATCTCTTCACTGCCGGTACGGCGCGCCAGATGATCCATGGCATCATTCAGATCGACGCCGTAGTTCAGTTCATTGAAGGTCAGGGCAAACTCACTGGCGGACGGCTCCGGCATATTCTCGGCAGCGGACTTGAAACTGGCCACCAGCGGATTGCCCGCGCGCAGGCTGCGAGACAGATAATCAAGTGTGTCCGGAAGCTGTACGGTGAACTTGTCACGACGCTCGTCCCGGCGCCGGGTGAACCAAAAGGTCGGCAGAGTAATGCCGGCCAACAGCCCAATCGGCAATGCCATCCAGAACGGCAAACTGACCAGCATCAGCAATACTGCCAATGCCAGCGCCAGCACCATCTGAATCAGCAGAAAGCGCGCCACCGTCATGCTTGAGCCACTCTGCTCAAGCAGACCATCGATGCGCCGCACCCGCGGGATATGCATCAGCACCCGACTAACCATGGGAATATCACTGAGCTTGTCACCGCGCAGAATCGACAGGCTTTCCCGCGACGTGGTACCCGCGGCAGAGAGCTGGTGCAGGCGCCGGGACACGCGCAGCGCGGCCGGAATATTCAGGCTGCGCCAGAGCAGGTAGCCGCCTTCTATCAGGGCGATGATGGCAATAAAGCCAAGCGCCGATATCAGGTAGACCGAGGTAATCTCGCTCATCACCGCTCCTTGTTACTCGTAAGCCTTTTCGGGATCGAACACGCTGGCATCCAGATGAATACCGCGCTCCTTGAATCGAGTCAGCATGGCAGGCCGGATGCCACTGGCGCGGAACTCGCCCAGAACCTTGCCGCGCGGATCAATACCCTTGCGATGGAAGGCAAAGATTTCTTGCATGTTGACCACGCTCTGCTCCATCCCGGTGATCTCCTGGATGCTGCTGATTACGCGGCGGCCATCCGGCATCCGCTCGGTCTGGATGACCAGATGAATAGCGGCAGCAATCTGCTGACGCACCACCAGCGGCGGAATCGGCACGCCGCTCATGCCGACCATGTGTTCCAGTCGGGTCAGCGCATCGCGGGCGGTATTGGCATGAATGGTCGAGAGCGAACCGTCGTGGCCGGTATTCATGGCCTGGAGCATATCCAGCGCCTCATCACCGCGTACCTCACCAACAACGATGCGATCCGGCCGCATCCGCAGGGCGTTACGGACCAGCTGCCGCTGCCGGACTTCACCCTTGCCCTCGATATTCGGCGGCCGGGTTTCCAGCCGGACAATGTGCGGCTGCTGCAGCTGAAGTTCGGCGGAATCTTCGATGGTAATGATGCGCTCGTTATCCGGAATAAATCCGGACACCACATTCAACAGCGTGGTTTTACCACTGCCGGTACCGCCGGAGATGATGATGTTAATACGCGCCTTGACGGCCGCTTCCATAAACGCAGCCATATCCGGCGTCAGCGAGCGGAAACGGATCAGGTCATCGGAGCGCAGCGGGTCTACGGAAAACTTGCGGATCGACAGCACCGGACCATCCAGCGCTAACGGCGGAATAATCGCGTTGACCCGGGAGCCGTCGGCCAGACGGGCATCCACCATCGGCGAGGACTCATCAATACGCCGGCCGACGTCACTGGCGATCTTCTGGATAATTCGCATCAAATGGTCATCATCGCGAAAGCGCACATCGGTGCGATCAAGCTTGCCATGGCGCTCGACATAGCACATGTCATGACGGTTAACCAGAATATCGGACACCGTCGGATCAGCCAGCAATGGCTCAATCGGTCCGAGGCCGAAGATCTCGTTCTGAATATCACTGACAATCAGCTGGCGCTCGTCGTCGTTCAGCGCTACCCGCTCCTCCTGAATCATGTTGCGCAACTGGCCGGCAACCTGATCACGGGCCTGCTGCAAAGGCAACTTCTCCAGATTACGCAGGTTGATCATCTCCATCAGCCGACGATGCAGACGATCCTCAAGCTCCTGCAGAGAACTGGTGCTGTGGTTGCTCTGGCCGTTATTCATAGTTACGCCCCTCAATGCTTCGGCTTGTTGCCAAGCAGACGTCTGATCAACCCGGCCCGACGGGGCAGGGATTTATTGCAAAGCACGGCGACCTCATCGGCCAGACGACGCAGGTCCGATGCCATACCGGACCCTGATGCAGCGTCGATAATCGGCTTGCCCGAATCAGATGCCTTGATAGCCACCGCGTAGTCATTACGCACTTCGTGAATGGAGGCGACGTCAAAGGCCTTGTTGAGCACATCAGCATCGCCGGACTCACCACGCGCACCCTTGCGATTATGGACAAGGTGAATGTGGCTCTTGTCGATACCGAGATGGCTGAACTCGTCCAGCATCAGGCGGCCGTCGCGGATCTCGCTGACGCTGCCATGAACAACCAGAAACACGTGATCGCTCCAGTGCCAGACTTCCCTGGTCCAATCGGTCAGGATGCGAGGCACATCGACGATGACAATGTCATAGGACGTCACCGCGACTTCCAGCACCCGGCGAAGATCATCCAGACGGATGGCATCAAGGGCCGCCGGCGTGGTTGGCGCGGCGAGCACCTGCAGGCCATTCTCTGCGGTGAGCGTCATTGACGACAACAAGGTCTTGTCGAGACGACGGGACTGGGCCAGCGCCTCCATCACACCGCTGGCCGGTTTCATATCCAGCGCCAGTGCCACATCACCGAACTGGATGTCCAGATCAATCAGCAAAACCGATACTGCACCGCTATCGGCCAGTGCCCAGGCTACATTGACGGCCAACGTGGTAGCACCGGAGCCACCTTTGGCATTGCTGAAGCTCAGCAACTTGCCAGCATTCTCCATTGATTCCTGATTGCGCTTTTCCATGACACGCTCAAGCTCCCGCAACAGTTCCGCCTCAGATGGCGGCAGTGACAACACGTCATGCACGCCGGACTTCATCAACAACCGCACCAGATCCGCATGAATATCACTACCGACAGCAAAGATTTCCGCACTGGCCATTCGGCCGAGCAGAACTTCATCTACCACACCAGCACGCACCAGCAGGCTGGCGTCAACAAAGATCATGTCCGGCTTGCCATCAAGCGAGGCCCGCGCCGATGACAGGTCCGGGTAATAGTGGAGATTGACCTGCTCATGCTCTGCGATCACGCGGAACTGGCCTTCAGTAGAAGATTCCGGACTGATCAGCAGGACTTCCAGCTTTCGATTCATGTCAACGTAGCCTCTTTGCTTCAGTTTCAGCGTTGCAAAATACTTATGGCGTGTGCAGGTCTTCGCTGGTTCGGCTGGTAGAAAAGTCAGGCATGGTCATCTCCAGAGGAAAGCCAAGCAAACCCGGCATGGCCAGCGTGGTGCGAAAGTCCCTGATTGATACCGTCACGTCATATACCTGATATTCTCCCGGGCTGGCGCTATAACCCACTTCAGAACAAGCGTAGGAGATATGAATCTGGCTGGCATTGAGCTGCGGCAATAAACCACGCATTCGCGTCTCAATGGCGGCACAGGCACCCGCCGCACAGGTGGTATCAATGCGTTGAACCACATCGCAATCAAGAGTCGACAGTGGCACAACCGGGGTGCTGACCACCGCCAGACGACTACCAAGACGAGTCGCTTCCACCGCTTTCGACCAGGTAAACATCAGCAGTGCAAACTCAAACAGTGCCAGCAGGATCACCATAAAAATACCAAGCGTCAGCGCCATCTCGACCATGACTGCGCCCTGCTGACTTGTTTGCTTCAAGGAGTTACTCGCCAATGTAGCGGCCCTCCCTGCTACTGATCAGATCAATCGGTCCGAGCCGGGTAAACGGCACCACCCGCTCACCAAATACGCCATTGAATGGCGCACTTGCGGTCACACGCACAATACAGGCGGGCTCTTCACTGCCGGCAATCTCAGCGTATACCGCAACAACACTGACGCCGGCCGTGGACAGGCCCGGTAAAAGCGCATCGCCCTGCCCGGCAGCATTTCCGAACACCACGTAGTTAGCGGTTGCACCGATGGCGGAGGCCCAGCCGGCGGTCGGCTGGCAATCATCGTCCAGCACATCCCAAGCACGAGACAGATAGCGAACCCCGGCGTCTGCAGACTTGGCAAGCGTATTCAGCTGGTACAGCGCCCGGCCAAGCTCGGTAATGCCGAACACCATCATCAGCAACACCGGCAATACGATCGCCAGCTCCACCAGCGCCGCACCACGAGGCCTATTCATACAGCCTCACATCAACGTGATAGTTGCTGTCGTCGCGACCGGACCAGCCGACATACTCACCATAAATAGCAGCACTGGGCGGGCCGCTCGCAGGCTGAACAAGAAAAATTCTGGCGAAACCATCCGGCGGAAACACAACCGTGCTCTTCTTGCCACCGGTCAGACCCGCTGCGTCACAACTGACTACTGCGACATGCAGCATGCGTCGGTTGGCATCGGAAACCGGCGGCGGATAATCACCACTATAAAGATGGGACGGATCAGGCTGCCCGACAACCGGAATAGCACCATTGGCAATTTCCCAGTTATACAGCTCCCAGCGACTGGGCCGATTCAGATTGGTCCAACCATTTGGCTTGACTCTGGTCGGATGATGGCTTGCCCAGTAGCCGTCGAAATCCCAATCACCCTTGCCAAATCGGGCATCGAGCAGATCGGCACTGTTATCCAGCGGGTAGGCCATGATATTCGGCGCCGGCGGATGGCTATCCGGATCGAACCCGCCAGCCGCGCCATACTCGTCGAAACGGGTGTTGACGGCATCCGTCATCTTGTTGGTCATGCCACCGGTCTGGGTGGTAATACGCGGCGGCTCACAGCCGGTCAGGTTGGCATCGGCCAGATAATCAGATACCGCACTGGCACCAGGCCCACCGTCCCGGGTTTCGAGAAAACCGAAGTTGCCGCTGCTCCACTGATTGGAACCCTGTTGCTTGAGCTCGATATGACCACCTTCCACCATGCGGTCGCGAAAGCGACTGCCACTGCTTTCGAACGGGTCACACAGTGCCATCGGAGGATAATTACAGACGTAATAGTTTCGCCCCGCCAAAGCCTCGGCATTGAGCCCGACCCAAGTCAGCGCATCGTCACCAAAAGCCCGAAGCACCGGCAGAAAAATCAGATCAGTGACATAGCGCCCCTGCTCTTCTGCCATTTCGGAATCAAGCCGTACCCTCACATAGTGCGCTTCCTCGGGACGGGAGATAGCAAACTTGCCAGGCTCTGTCTGCACACCACCGCAGAAGCTGGAATAGCCCGGTGCATCCGGATCAATATCCGTCGCCGAGCCAATGGTGCAGAAAAAGGTAATCGCCTCGTCCGGCAAACCACCTTCGCCGAGCAGCTCACGAATACGGGCAAAGCGCGCATCATGACTGAGCAGATTGCGTGCCGCCTCACGGGCCCGGTCGACCGTGTCGCTGCGACCATCCAGCTCCATCGCCGCTGCCAGTGCCGCTGCATCAGCAGCGGCCTGCATATCCGAACGCAACACCAGCACCCGCCCGACATCCAGAATCAGGGCGGCAATGGCAATGATGACCACGGCCAGCACCGCCATCAGAACCAGATAAGCACCGCGACTACGTGACGGTCGGTTCATACTGTTCTCAGTTGGTGACGTTACGCAAAAGCGGCTGGTCAGCAGCCTTGGTGTCCGCGCGCCGGTACTTCTCCAGTACCGGGCCAGCCTTGGCGCCATCGAAAGACGGCGACACCGAATCATCCACCGGTTCGGCGTAAATTGCCTGCACAGCCAGATTGTTCTCGGTGCTGTTGCCGGTATCACGCAGACAGAAATTGCTGCAGCCGGTAACTGCCATCGCCAGCAAGCCAATGACACTTAATCTGATGACATTATTCATGGTTGGCTCCGGTTCTGATCAGGTGGCCAAACTGGCCGGCAATACCACCTTCCTGACGGGGACGGGCGGCGCTGTCATTTTCCTTTTCTGATTCATCGTTGCGGCGACGATGCGGCCAGTGTTCGACGCTGCCAAGCAGATACTGGTCAATCCAGTTAGGCGGCAATACCACGTCAGTGGGCAGCCGGATCTTGTCACTGTTCACCGGCTTGACCATACGCGGGGTGACAACTACCACCAGCTCGGTTTCATTGCGACGGAAATCGGTTGAACGGAACAGGGCACCCAGCACTGGAATACGACCAAGGCCGGGAATCTCATTGACGACGTTGTTCATGTCCTTCTGTAGCAGGCCGGCAATCACGAACGACTGGCCGTCGCCAACTTCAACCGTGGTACCGGCACGGCGAGTAGAGATGCCTGGAATCGTGAAGCCCGCTGCGCGCACTGCGTTGGCGTTGTCAATTGACGAAACCTCGGCATTCAACTTGATATTGATCTTTTCGCGGCCCAGCACAGTCGGCGTGAACTTGAGACCGATACCGAACTCCTTGTATTCGACCGTTACTGCGCCACCAAGGGCGCCTGTCTGTGACACCGGAATCGCCACCTCGCCACCGGCAAGAAAGCTCGCTTCATGGCCGGACATCGCGGTCAGATTCGGCTCCGCCAGGACTCTGGCCATCCCGCTTTGTTCCAGCGCCTGCAGCTGCATATCAATATTGTCAATACCAAAGCGGCTGGTGGCGTAGCTCACATCCAGAAACGGGGTGTTTGCCGAAGCAATGCCGGAAGTACCGGTAACCAGCTTGTTGGCTCCACTGTCAGTAAAGGTGGCACCAACACCCAGCTCGCGCAGCGAGCGACGGGCAATCTCGGCAATCCTTACTTCCAGCGCCACCTGATGACCGCCGCCGATCTGCAGCATGTTGATAATGCGCTCTTTCGGCACATGGCTCTGGGCAACGGAGAGCAGCTTGTCCATCGCCAGCAGTGAGGAAATCTGCCCGGACAGAATCACCTGATCATTGCTGGCGCGAACCTCGACATTCTGCTCCTCTGGCATCACTTCCCAGAGTTTGCGTTTCAGCTGACCGATGTCATAACCCACCGCCACATCCACCACCGCCACCAGACTGCGGTTCTTGTCGCGGAATACCAGATTGGTGTGGCCCGGCTTGATGCCCAGAATCAACACCTGGTTGTTGGAAAGCAGCTTGATATCGGCAATCGCCGGGTTACCGATCACCACCTGATCCAGTGGCGAGCGCGAGGTAATGACCTGCGACTTGCCCACCGACAGCAGTAACTCGGAACGCTCGTCACGACGCTCGTACTCCAGCACATAAGGTGTATTGGCGGACGCCGGAGTGATTGGCAGCAGACCAACGACGCTGGCCAGCACAAGAACAGTGAAGGATTTTTTCTGCGACATGGCGCCTTGTCTCCTTATGGATTGCTGCCGGCAGCGCCGGATTCAGTGTTGGCCGGAACCGGCTGGCCTTCCTTGACGGTTTCGCTGGTCACTTCCAGACCGCGGATCACTTCCACCTGTGGCAGGGCACGGCGCGCCCGTGTGGTGACGATGGTTTTCCGGGTCGGCTCGGCGGTGAGCAGGTCCTCGTAACTGACAGCCAGCGTTTCCACCAGCGAGGCATCGAACTCGTTACGCAGCATCAGGCTGATTTCGCCAGTGGCCAGCGCCAGGGCAATGCGCTGGCCATCGTGCGGCGACACCAGCAGCGTGGCGGCGCGGGCAATTTTCGGATCGGTTTCATCGGTGGCACTGTTCTGGTCACGGCCAAGCACCTGCACGTTCTGCAGAATCACCCGGGTAACCGGTCGATCGTCGCGACGACCGAGCGTGGTGGTGTGCATGACATCAACGAAATCGCCGGCGCTGACAAAACCGGCGACACCGCGAATTTCATTGACCGGGATGGTTATGGCACGCATGTCTTCCGGAATCCGCGCCGGCAATCCACCGCGCGCACCCTGCGGTGACAGACGATGCGCCAGCACCGGCTCGCCGCGACGGATATCACTGAGCACCACCGGGGCAACGTCACCAAGCAACGCCTTGGGGTCGGTAAAAGCACCCGCCGGCACGCTGTCTTCCGGCCATTCGGTTAATCGCAACATGGCGTAATCAAGACGCATGCCGGTTTTCAGATCCGCCGCAGCGACCACGATCTTGACCGTACGCAGGGTATCTACCTGTGACTGTGTCGAGACCTGCTGTTGCAGATAGCGATTCATCAGCACCACGGTGGTGGCGCCGAGCAGTAATGCGATTCCGAGAATGACCAGTGCCCTGGCTTGCATGTATCTCTCCTGTTGAATCAGTTAAATCCGGTTTACCTTGTTTATCCCCACAACGGCCGGGGAATCACATTCAGATAGCCAAGCCAGATCACTGCGGCGCCGGCTGCGATGGCGACGGCATAGGGCAGGCGTACGGCCTGCTCTTCCTGATCGGGACGAAAATAGGTCATTTCCTTACTTAGCAGCGTGGCACTGAAGGAGTACCAGTAACGCCGCAGGCTGCGACCGAGCAGGCCACGCCAGACCAGCGCGCTCAGCGCCAGCAGCAAGCCGCACAGACCGACCGCGCCAAGAAACGGCCAGACCAGCGTGGTACCGAGAATGGCGCCGCTGGCTGCCACTAATTTGGCATCACCGGCACCCATCCAGCGCGGCAGCCAGAAGGCGATGCCAACGCCGAGCGCCATGGCCAGCGCTGCCAGACTGTCAAGCAGGGCATCTACTCCGCCGGTGGCCAGATGGGCCAGCGGGGCAATCAACCAGAACGGGAACACCAGCACATTCGGAATCCGCCGATCAGCCAGATCGGTCGCTACTGCCGGCAGCAGCAGGACCAGTAACAGCAGACTGAACAGCCAGTTCGTCATCAGAGGTCTCCCCGGATAAATGCGAACGGGCTGACCACCGTGGCCAGCCCGTTAAAGGTTGTAAATCAGCCTCCATCCTCTTCAGCGCCGCACCCCTGTGGGTCCTTCAGACAGTCAGCTACTTCAGTAAATGCATCGTTAATTGCACCTCGCAGGTAAATAACTGCAGCAATTAGGCCAACTGCGATAAGGGCAACCAGAACAGCGTACTCCACCATGGTGGCGCCGGATTCGTCTTTGATGAACGCTTGTACGAGGTCTTTCATGAATGTCTCTCCTTGGGTGAGGGCGGTGTGGTCACCAGCACAAGGCTGACGTTGATCACACTGTCAGCATGCGCCGGTCACAAATTCGGAATCTTGACGTCGGTCAACAATACCCCCATCAGTAAATTGACCCAGATCAGGATTAGCCCCCTCCCCCCTCCCGACGGCCGCCGTAATAGCGTTCAATAGGCCGGCATTCAGTAAAGAGACGTTGCAGATGAAACTCAGACCGGTCCGCATGGGCATCGACACCTACCATGAACTGGTGCTGTACATGCGCCGGGACTGCCCGATCTGCCTGTCCGAAGGCTTTACCGCCAGCACCCGGCTGCTGGTCAGCAGCGCTGACCGTCAGGTGATCGCCACCCTGAACGTGGTCGATCCGGAAAAACTGGAGGAAGACTCTGTCGGCCTGTCCGACGCGCTCTGGCAGGTGCTGCATCCGGACGACGGCATCACCGTCAGCCATGCGCCGGTGGTTACCTCGATGAGTCATGTCCGCGCCAAGATGTACGACCGCCGGCTGAGCGAGGACGCACTGCAGCGGATCATCACCGACATCGCCCATGGCTGGTATTCGGATGTCCAGATCAGCGCCTTTCTCAGCGCCTGCGCCGGCGACCGTCTGAATCGCGATGAAGTGGTCGGCCTGACCCGGGCCATGATCAATATTGGCGAAACGCTGAGCTGGCCGGGCATCGATGCGGTCTACGACAAGCACTGTATCGGCGGCCTGCCCGGCAACCGGACCACGCCGATTGTGGTGGCAATCTGCAGCGCCGCCGGCCTGATCGTGCCGAAAACGTCATCCCGGGCGATCACCTCACCGGCCGGCACCGCCGATGTCATGGATGTGCTGACCCGGGTTGATCTGGATATCGACGAGATCCGCCGTACCGTCGAGCTGGTCGGCGGCTGTCTGGCCTGGGGTGGCGCGGTGCGTCTGAGCCCGGTGGATGATCTGTTGATCCGGGTGGAACGGGCGCTGGATCTGGACAGCAAGGGACAGCTGGTGGCCTCGGTGCTGTCGAAAAAAATCGCCGCTGGCTCCACTCACATTCTGATCGATATTCCGGTCGGCAAAACCGCCAAGGTTCGCGACAACGATGACGCCGAATCACTGGCCGATCTGTTTCGCCACGCCGGTGCAACGCTGGGCGTACGGGTCGAATGCGTATTCACCGATGGCAGCCAGCCGATTGGCCGGGGCATCGGCCCGGCACTGGAAGCCAGGGACGTGATCGCGGTATTGAAGAATGAAGCCGATGCACCCGCCGATCTGCGCGAAAAATCCCTCGACCTGAGCGCGCGCCTGCTGGCCATGGCCAACCATGGTGACTCGGTCGCCGCCAGAAAACGCGCCACCGTGCTGCTCGATGATGGCAGTGCCTGGCTGCAATTCGAGAAAATCTGTCAGGCGCAGGGCCGCTTCAGTGCCATTCCGGAATCACCGCACAGCAAGGTGCTGCAGGCACACCAGAATGGCGTTATCAGCGAGATCGACAACCGGCGCATTGCCCGGCTGGCAAAACTGGCCGGCGCGCCACGTGCCGTCAGTGCCGGCATTGAGCTGTTTGTCCATCTCGGCAACGAGGTCAAGCGCGGCGATCCACTGCTGACCATCCATGCCGAAAGCGAGGGCGAGCTCGACTATGCCCTGCTCTACTATCTCGATAACCGCGACATGATCAGCGTGGGAGACAACGGGTGAGCCGGATTCTGTTCAACCTTAACGGCCATGAAAATATTGCCGCAGCAATCTGCCGGCAATGTCAGGCCAGCATCGGCGATTACGCCCGCCGCCAGTTCCCCGATGGCGAAACCTATCTGCGTGTTGACAGCCCGGTGCGCGGCGCGGATGTGATTCTGCTGTGCGGGCTGGAGCAGCCGGACAACAAGTTTTTGCCTTTGTTGTTTCTGTCGCGCCAGCTGAAACAGATGGGCGCCCGCTCGGTCGGGCTGGTGTCGCCGTATCTGGCCTATATGCGGCAGGACCGCCGGTTTATCGATGGCGAGGCACTGACCTCGCGCCATTTTGCCGAGCTGTTGTCGAATCATGTCGACTGGCTGGTGACGGTGGACCCGCATCTGCATCGTTATCACTCACTGGATGAAATCTACAGTGTGCCGTCGCGGGTGCTGCACGCGGCGCCGCTGCTGGCGCAGTTTGTCCGCGACGAGGGCGATGTCTGGCTGCTTGGCCCGGATGAGGAAAGTGCCCAGTGGGTGTCGGTAATGGCGGAGACGGCCGGCGTGCCGTGGGCGGTGGCGCGCAAGGAACGTTTCGGTGATCGCGATGTGCGGGTGACCTTGCCGGATACGTCTGCGTTTAGTGGCCGTCGGGCGATGCTGGTGGACGATGTGATTTCCAGCGGCCATACCATGCAGCGGGCGTTGCTGGCGCTGAAAGCACAGGGATTCGAGGGCAGCGATTGCCTGTGTATTCATGGCCTGTTTGCCGATGGCTGCGATGTCATGCTGAAAGAGGCGGGCGCGGCGCGATTGATTTCCTGCAACAGCATTTTGCACCCGTCGAACCGGGTGGATCTCGGGCCCGTTATTGCTGAGGCAGTCAGTTCGTTGTTGTCTGAGTGCTGAGTCGTCACTCGGAATGTGTGTGGCAGTGACCCTCGCCGGGACTGTGTGAGGCAGGGATGCCGAACCCAAGCCCCCAGGGATGGGTTCACGGCGGGTCCCGGCAAGTGCTGACAGGCGCCCGGGCCGGGACGCTCACTGCCATAACTTGCTTACCCCCCGCATTGAAACAACAGGCTCCCACGACACTGGCAGCCAGCGCACATCTGTGTTCCCATTTGCCCCTGCCCCGAATCACCCGAGAGGACGCGCCATGAATGCCCCGGCCCGCACCGTCGCAGACATCAACCCGGCCACCGGCCAGCCGTTTTTCGAGCTCGCCGAAACCGACCTCAGTCAGCTGCCGGCCATGTTCGAAAAAGCCCGCGCCGCACAGAAAGTCTGGGCAATGAAATCCTTCCCCGAGCGCGCCGAACACATCTTCAAAATGCGCCGCTATATCGTCGACAACGCCGAAGCCCTGTCGAAAACCGTCAGCCGGAGCAACGGCAAAACCCTCACCGATGCGCTTGCTACTGAAGTACTGCCCTGCGCCCTGGCCTGCAGCTGGTATGGCAAGAACGCCGGCAAGACACTGAAGCCGAAAATTCGCGGCGGCGGCCACCTGCTGTTCTTCAACAAACGCACCCGCATGTTGCGCCTGCCGCTCGGCGTGGTCGGCATTATCAGCCCGTGGAATTATCCGCTGTCGATTCCGTTCGGTGAAATTGTCATGGGACTCATGGCTGGCAATGCGGTAATGCTGAAAGTCGCTGCCGCCACCCCGGCGGTAGGACGGGCGATTGAAGAAATCGTTGCCGCTGGCGATCTGCCGGAAGGCCTGTTCAACCATGTGGTCGGTTCCGGTGCCGCCGTTGCCACCGCGTTCTTTGAAAACAAGGTGGACAAGCTGTTTTTCACCGGCTCGGTCAATGCCGGCAAGGTGCTGATGGCTCAGGCCGCAGCAACACTGACCCCGCTGTCGCTGGAACTGGGCGGCAACGACGCCATGATCGTGCTTGAAGACGCCGACCTCGAACGCGCCGCCAATGGCGCCGCCTGGGGCGGCTACCAGAATGCCGGCCAGTCCTGCGGCGGTGTCGAGCGCATCTATGTGGTGGAAAAAATCTACGATGAATTCGTTCGTATTCTGGCCAGCAAGACCCGCGCCCTGCGTCATGGCGTTGGCTGTGAAAATTTCGACGTCGATATCGGTTCGATCACCACCGAAGGCCAGCTGCGCACCGTCCAGCAACATCTGGAAGATGCACTGCAGAAAGGCGCCACCATTGCCGCCCAGTCGCAGCCGGTTGGCGCGCAGGATGGCCTGTTTCACCCGGCCACCATGCTGATTGATGTCAGCGACGAGATGCTGACCATGAAGGATGAAACCTTTGGCCCGATTGTCGCCGTCGCCAAGGTGAAGGATCAGGAAGAAGCGATCCGTCGCGCCAACGATTCCAATCTGGCCCTGACCTCATCGGTCTGGACCCGCGATAACAAGCGCGGTCAGGCCGTCGCCGCGCGACTGGAAACCGGCGTCACCACCATCAACGATCACCTTTACACCCACGGCCTGTCGGAAACCCCGTGGGGTGGCTGGAAAGAATCCGGCCTGGGCCGTACCCACGGCCCGGAAGGTCTTCATGAGATGACCCATGCCAAGGTAGTGAACTGGGACATGCTGGCCACCAAACGCAACCTCTGGTGGTACCCGTTCAACGAGGAAACCTGGCGCGGCCTGCTCAATGCGCTGCGCTTTGCCTTTCCGAAAAGCGCCGGCCAGTGGCTCTCCGCCTCCATGGCGCTGACCCCGTTTCTGCTGAAGAAAATGTTTACTAGCTGGAAAACTGACTGATGTTTTTCTTGATGCGGGTCAACGGTAGCGCCGATGGCCCGTGTCACTCTGACAACCTCAGAGGAGCATAGCCATGTACACCGACCCCATCGTCATTGCCGGCATTGCTGCCGTGGTAGGCACCGCACTGGTAGCAGTGGGATTTTTCGTTTTTATCATGGTTGATAACGCCGACCACCCGAGTGATGAAAACGACGAAGCCGATCAGAAAGGATCCTGATCGGCTTCGCTTATCCGCAGACTTCTAAAGCCCTTGTAGGAGCGGTCGACCGACCGCGATTCTTT
>JBECKT010000132.1:0-10129 GCA_040235405.1 Alcanivoracaceae bacterium | reverse complement strand
CTCCTACAGTTTTTCGAAGACTACCAGCGTTCGCGAATCTCGTTGCCTGCCACTTCTTGAGTATTCTCCCGCGCTGTGACGGTGGTGCTGACCTTCAGCGTATTGCCAAAGGTGGCAACCAGCTGATCCCCCGGCTGCAGCGCGGCGACACCACTTGGTGTGCCGGTAAGAATGATGTCGCCCGGTTCCAGGGTGAACACCTTGCTCATTTGCGCCACCAGTTGAAAAACCGGGAACAGCATCTGCGTGGTATTGCCGCGCTGACGCAGGGCGCCATTCACTTCCAGTGAAATCTCGATCGGCTGCTTCCACGACACGCCACGGGCATCAATAAATCCGGACACCGGGCAGGCGCCATCAAAAGCCTTGGCCCGCTCCCACGGATGGCCTTTTTTCTTCAATTCGTTCTGCACATCGCGAAGGGTCAGATCCAGGCCAAGACCAAACCCGGCCATACTCCATTGCGCCGTCAGCGCATCGACATTCTGCAAGCGCTCGCTCACCAGCAGCGCCATCTCGATCTCGTGATGCACTTCACCCTGATCGGTCGGAATGTTGAAAGACGGCGCCATCGGTACCAGCGACGAAGCCGGCTTTATAAACAGGATCGGTGCGTCCGGCACTTCATTGCCCAGCTCGCGAGCATGCTCGGCATAATTGCGGCCAACACAGACGACCTTGCCAACCGGCAGGTCGATGGCCGAGCCGTCAATCCAGCGATGCTGATAACTCATGTGGCGCTCTCCTCACGTTGCAGGCGACAAGCCTGCCGCGTGTGGTTTGTTGGGGTTGGCGGTGAACGTCGACGGCCGGGGTGATAATCAGGGGTGGCCGGGACACGCACGAGTACGTCCCTGTAGCTCCTCTCCGCCATCCATGGCTCCGAGGGCCCCGGCCACCCCTGATTATCACCCCGGCCTCGCATCGTGCCATTTCCAGATATTGCGTCACGGCAGGCTTGTCGCCTGCAACGTGTGACAGTGTTACAGATCGAAAATCTTCCCGGGATTCATAATCCCGTTCGGGTCAAACGCTGCCTTCACGGCCTTCATCAAAGCGATTTCTTCTGCCGAACGGGAGTAACCGAGATAAGCCTTCTTGGTCCGCCCCACCCCGTGTTCCGCCGAAATCGAACCGTTGTATTTCTCGACAATCTCGAACACCCACTTCGACACATTATTGCAGCGGGCAAAGAATTCCTCTTTCGGCAGATCCGCCGGCTTGAGGATATTCAGGTGCATATTGCCGTCGCCGATATGGCCGAACCAGACAATCTCGAAGTCGGGGTAGTTGGCCTGAACAATCGCATCCACTTCCTCAACGAAATCCGGCACCCTGGCAACCGTCACGGAAATATCATTCTTGTACGGCGTATAAACGGAAATGCTTTCGGAAATGCGCTCACGTAACTGCCACAGCTGCGCCGCTTGCGCCAGCGACTGGCTCATCACCCCGTCCAGCACCCAGCCTTTCTCGACGCAGTCCTCGAACAGCGCCATGGCGTCGTTCATCACGCCTTCCGAGCTGCCTTCAAACTCGAGCAGGCAGTAGAACGGCGCTGCAGCTGCAAACGGCCGCGGCACGCCATGAGCCAGCACATGGGCCATGGCCTTGTCGGAGAAAAACTCGAATGCGGTCAGATCAATCTTCGACTGGAACGCATGCAGGATGCTCATCACTTCGCGAAAGCCCGGCGCGCCAAGCACCAGCACGGTCAGGTTGTTCGGCTGGCGGGCCAGCTTCACCGTCGCCTCAACGACAAAGCCGAGCGTGCCCTCCGAGCCGATCATCAGGTGGCGGAAGTCATAGCCGGTGGCGTTCTTGACCAGACCCTTGTTCAGGTCAAGCAGCTCGCCCTTGCCGGTCACGACCTTCAGGCCGAGTACCCAGTCGCGGGTCATGCCGTAGCGGATCACCTTGATGCCGCCGGCGTTGGTGCCGATGTTGCCACCGATATTGCTGGAGCCAGCGGAGGCAAAATCTACCGGATAAAACAGGCCCTGCTGCTCGGCAAATTCCTGCAGCTGCCGGGTAATGACACCGGGCTGGACGGTCACGGCGCGGTCGAACGGGCTAAAATCCAGAACCTTGTTCATCCGGTCAAATGCCACCACCACTTCACCGTCGGCGGCCACCGCCGCCGCAGACAGGCCGGTGCGGCCACCGGATGGTACCAGCGCAATGCGATGCTCGTTGGCCAGCCGGACAATGGCCTGCACCTCTTCCGTTGTTTCCGGCAGCAGTACAGCCGAGGGCGCCGGCGCCCAGACCCTGGTCCAGTCCACGCCATAGCGTTTCAGGCTGTCTTCGTCAGTCAGGCAACGGGCGCCCAGCAGCGGGCGAAACAGGTCGGCAACGGCGGACATCAGGGCTCTCTCTGTTAACCGGCTCGGCTGGGCCGGGGAATCAGCCGGGAAATATGCCGGACCAATCGGTCACCAGTGCAGCAGGACTGGCGTGATCCGGGGCGCGCTATGGTACCATACGCGCCCTCTTTTCCAGCTACCGGGCAGCTTCTCCATGGCCAAGACGTCTTTTGAAAAGGACAAGATCCGCATCGTGCTTCTTGAAGGTATTCATGAGTCTGCCGTGGAGCACATGAAGTCCCAGGGCTACACCAATATCGAATCGCTGAAAGGCGCCCTGACCGGCGACGAGCTGAAGGAAAAGGTACGTGATGCCCATGTCATCGGCATCCGTTCCCGTACTCAGCTGACTGAAGACATCTTTGAAGCCGCTGAAAAGCTGATGGCAGTGGGCTGTTTCTGTATCGGCACCAATCAGGTGGACCTGAATGCGGCGCTGGTCCGCGGCGTGCCGGTATTCAACGCGCCCTACTCCAACACCCGTTCGGTGGCCGAGCTGATCATCGCTCACATTATCAACCTGATGCGCGGCATCGCCGAGCGCAATGCTTCCTGCCATCGCGGCGGCTGGCTGAAAAATGCCAGGGACAGCTACGAAATTCGCGGCAAGAAACTCGGCCTGGTCGGATACGGCAACATCGGCGCACAGGTGTCGGTGATGGCGGAATCGATGGGCATGAAGGTGTTCTTCTATGACGTCGTCACCAAGCTGCCGCTGGGCAACGCCAGCCAGGTGCAAAGCCTCAATGAGCTGCTCGGCATGTGCGATGTGATCAGCCTGCACGTTCCGGACACTGCAGAAACCCGCTGGATGATCAAGGAGCCGCAGATCCGCGCCATGAAGAAAGGCAGCTATCTGATCAACTATGCGCGCGGCAAGGTGGTCGATATCGACGCGCTGGCTGCGGCAATCAAGGATCGTCACCTGCTCGGTGCGGCCATTGACGTATTCCCGGAAGAACCGAAATCCAGTGATGACGAGTTCATCTCGCCGCTGCGTGAATTCGACAACGTGATCCTGACCCCGCACGTTGGCGGTTCCACTCAGGAAGCACAGGAAAACATTGGCGCCGAAGTGGCGGAAAAGCTGGTTCGTTATTCCGACAACGGCTCCACCCTGAGCGCGGTAAACTTCCCGGAAGTATCGCTGCCGGCGCACCCTGGCATGCACCGCCTGCTGCACATTCACCAGAACGTGCCGGGCGTGCTCAGCAAGATCAACAGCGTATTTGCCGAAAATGGCATCAATATTGGCGGTCAGTATTTGCAGACCAACGCCAAAATCGGTTACGTCGTGATCGATGTGGACTCCGGGTACAGCCAGCTGGCGCTGGAAAAGCTTCGCGATATTGAAGCTACCATCCGCACCCGCGTGTTGTTCTGATCAGGACCCCGCGCATCGCGCGGGGCACTATCCCGCTGTTCCTTCCCCCTCGTCCTGCACTGGCACGCCCTGAAGCAGTCGTTTAGTATCTCCGGGTTAATCATTTCTTCTGACCGGGGGGTTCCATGGAATTGAGGATGCTGGCTGTGCCGGCGCTGTTGCTGTCACTGTCCGGATGTGCGTCGATATTTTCCAGCTATCCCGCGCAGGCCGACAAATGGATGGTCAGCTACCAGAACGGCCAGACCGAGGCGCTGCTGACCCAGCTGACCCCGAAGATGTCCGAGCAGGACGGCCTGCTTTACAGCCTTGAGGCCGGGCGTTTTGCCCAGCTGGGCGGCCAGCCCGACACCAGCAAACAGGCCTTCGAGAGCGCTTTCCTGTTTTTTGAAAAGGAAGATGACCAGGCGCGCCTTAGTGCCGGCGGTGCGGTCAGCGGTACCGGCGCCATGCTCACCAATGACAACGCCCGGCCCTACTCCGGCCGCGATTACGAGCGCATCTTTGCCCATTCCTATCAGGCCCTGAACTACCTCAAGCTGCGTGACGCTGAAGGGGCAGCTGTCGAGTTGCGCCGTGCCAATCTGGAGCAGACCGTGGCCGCCCAGCGGCGCGAGAAGGAGCTGGCCAAGGTGGAGGAGAAGGCGGCTGAAGAAGAAGTCGATGTCAGCCAGCACGAGGGCAGCTTTGCCGGCCTGAATGAGGCCGCAGGGCGGGTCAAGAGCTCGTTCCAGAACGCTTATACGTTCTACCTGTCAGCCGTGTTCTGGGAGGCGGTGCGCGACTACAACGCGGCACTGGTCGACCTGAAACGTGCCTACGAGATCAACCCGGATGCCCTGTTTATCGAAGAGGATATCCGTCGGCTCCAGCGGCGCATGGGTGACAGAAGGGTTGAAGCCCGGGTGCCCGGTCCCGAGGAAGGCAGTCTGGTGGTGTTGTTCGAGCAGGGCCGAGTGCCGCCGAAACGTGAAATCAGCCTGCCGATCCCGACCATTCACGGTGCCTTTGCCGTCGCCTTCCCGACCTATGATCCGGCCGACATCGTCGCTGCCGTCCCCCTGACGGTGGCCGATACCGAAGGTAACGGTGTGCTGCGTACCCAGGTGATTGCCGAGGTTGGCGCCATGGCTGCGCGCAGCCTGCGTGAGGAGTTGAAGGGCATGATCGTGCGCCAGACCCTGCGGGCGGCGACCAAATACGCCTTGCAGAAGCAAGCCAATGACGCCAACCCGTTGGCCGGCTTTGCAACCAATATCTATAATCTGGTGTCGGAGAGAGCGGATTTGCGCAGCTGGATGTCACTGCCTATGTATGTACAGGCAGGCCGCAGCATTGTGCCGGCAGGGCAAAAACAGATTATGCTGTCCGGAGCCGGGGTAAATCAGACCGTCGATATAGAAGTCTCGCCGGGCGGCACCACCATCGTCCGCGTTATTACCACCGGCGGTGTGCCGGTGATTGAAACCTATCGAATGTAAGGAGTGCTGAGATGAAAAAATGGCTGGTATTGCTGCTGCTGCCGCTGGTGCTGGTATTTACGGGTTGCTCGTCGAGCAATATGTCGGCTATCGAAGAGCAGGATGACGGCACCCGGGCAACCTATCTGAAATCGAACAACTCGCTGCTCTACAGCCGCCTCGGCATTCGTGATCCGAAGATGACCATGGCCGGTGACCTGATGCGTGCTCAGGCTACTTTGGAGAACCGCTGGAAATTCAAACTGGATTTCCAGTACAAGGTGAAGTGGTTCAACGCAGACGGTTTTGAAATCGCTCCGGAAGGGCGGCCCTGGACCACCGTGGTGATGCCGGGTCGTACCCAGTTGAACATTCAGGCCACCGCACCGAACCCGACCGCGACACGCTTTGAGGTTTGGGTTCAGGAATAAACTTCCGTTAACACTGTCTGGCTATAACCAAAGAGAAGGAATAAATCATGAAAAAGGTATGGATCTTTGCCCTGCTGGCCGTGGCCATGTTGTCCGGTTGCCAAAGCGTGCAGTACGGTGATGCTACCGCTTCGGAAACCGTGAACACCGATTTTGGCTCCACCGACTTGCAGATGATAGCGGCAAAAATGGTCGATGATCTGCTGGCGTTCCCGCCGGTGGTGCAGATTACCGCTCAACGCCGTCCGGTAGCGTTTGTTGACCGCATCAAGAACAAGACCACCGAGCACATCGATCTTGAGTCGGTCACCGACACCATCGAAAGCAAGCTGATCAACTCCGGCAAGTTCCGCTTTGTCGATATGAGCGTGGTCGAGCGTGTACGCCAGCAGCTGGAATACCAGCGTGACAGCGGCATGGTCGACGATCAGCAGGCCATGATGATGGGCCGTCAGGTCGGCGCCGAGTACATGCTGTATGGCAACATGTCGAGCATCGTCAAGCGCGACAGCAGCACCAAGGATGTTTACTACAAGTTCACCCTGAAGCTGATGCATCTGGAAACCGGCATTATCGAATGGTCGGGTGAGAAAGAAATTCGCAAGTCAAAAAGTCGCGGCTGGATCGGTCTCTGATTCAGGCAGCGGATTTGGAAAAAGGCGGCGTGGCCGCCTTTTTCGTCTGAGGGAGAAGAGCTATGAGAAAAATACTCGGTTTTCTGATTCTGCTGGCATCGCTGCCGGCCTGGGCGGCAACTGATACTGTATCCGCGCGCGGCGAAGGCTTCGGCAATACTGCCGATCTGGCCGTGGGCAATGCGCTGGTGGAAGCGGTGCGACAGGCCGGCGGTGTCACCGTGGCGCTGGACCCGGCGTTCCGCCGTCAAATTCATGAATTCGTCATGCAGCAGAAAGGCGATGCGGTGGTATGGGAAAGCCAGACCACCAGCGTGCCGGAGCCGCAGGTGCCAACCCTTGGTAATGTAAAGTCCTACAAGATTGCCTCGGTTGAACGGCAGGATGAGAAGCTTTGGCGTGCTGTTGTTGACGCTGAAGTGCTGGTGTACAAATCCGTGCTCGGCGATCGCACTAATCTGCCATCCATTGCGGTTGAGACTTTTGCCTCCGCCAAAACCCATTTCAGCCTGAACAAGAGCAAGGTTCCGGCAGATTCCGTGTTGCCGCGACTGCGCATTGATCTGATCGATGCGTTGACCCAGTCCGGGCGTTTTCGGGTGCTGGACCGTGACTTCAACGCGGCCATTGCCCGCGAGAATCAGGTGCTGCAGGGCACGCTGGATCCGGTCGAGAAAACCAAGCAGGCCCGCGAGCTTGGCGCTGACATGATTGTTGTCGGTCTGGTCGAGGACTTCAGTGTTGGCACTGGCAAACGTGCTTTCTATGGCGCCAGATTCAATGATTTCCGACCGCGTTTCCGGGTGCGCTATCGTGTTATCGAGACCGCTACCCGTGAAGTGGTATGGAGCAGCACGTTCGTGTACGAAGCGCCGGAAGATCTGCTGCGCGAGCGCTATATCGACATCGAGCGTGATTATCCGAACGAACCGGAGCAGTATGCCTACGCCGTTTATCCTGACATCGCCCGCGCTATCAGTGGTGAAATCATTGATACCCTGTACCCGGTGCAGATTATCAACGTCGAGAGTGCCGACGCAGTGTATGTGAGTCAGGGCAACGGCCGGATGGCGCCCGGTGATACCTTTCATGTCCACCGTCGTGGCAAAACCATCAAAGACCCTGACACGGGATTTGACATAAAACTGGAAACTGACTCGCTGGCAAAACTGGAAGTGGTCCGCGCTGCGCAGGGATTCGGTATTGCCAAGGTGATTGAGGGGGAAGCAGGTGCACTGCAGAACGGAGATATTCTGCGTCGTGCGGTGGCTGTGATGCCGGAAAAAAATCTGCCGCCGCGCCGGGAAACACCAGGCTCTTCAGAACAGCCCATCCAGTGGTGATATAACCCGCCAGTAAAAAGCCCGGCAATGCCGGGCTTTTTTACTACAGCAGGATTACTCCCAGAAACGCCACCAGTTTTTCTGCTCCGGAGCACGGGATTCCTGGCCTTGCTCCGAGCCCTTTCCGGTGGAAGGATGCTCGTCACGCTTGGCCATGCCCGGCGGGACTTTCCTGGCTTCGTCAGCCATTTTCTTACCGGATTCCCCGGTTCCCTCGGCGGCATCTTCTGCCGATTCCTCACCGCTCATGACATCGTCGCTCGCCTTGTCGGCCGACTCTTTCTCTGCAGCACCTTTTTCCTTGCCCTTGCCCTTGCCAGCCTGATGCATATCAGCGCCTTTCTCACGCATCCCTTCTTTTGTCTGCATGGTCATCGGTGCCTTGCCATGATCATCCGCATAAGCCGGCGCCATAACAGCACCCGCCAGAATCAGACCGGCAACCAGTTTGTTGTATCGCATCTGGGATACCTCCTAGAGTGATGGGACAAACAGAGTAACGGAAACAGTCAGCAGGTAAACAGCGGATTGTTGTGAGTTTGTGAACGCAGCCAAAACGAATCAGGATGCCATCAGGAATATCCGGGGTCTATCAGGCCAGATGACGGTCGAGAATGGCATTGATCCTGGCACGGAAGGCTGTCGATTCATTGGCCAATTGATGCCGAGCCCCGGGCAGCACATGAATTTCGGGGCTGGAAAACTTGTCCTCGATAACATTCAGGTTGTGGCGCCAGTCCACGGTTTCATCAAGATCGCCCTGAATGATCACCGGTGAGATCTTGACCCGACTGCTGTTCTCGAAATCCGGAATCCACCGTTTAAGCGCTGAAACCCAGCGTGAGGACAGCACCGGTGACTGCAGTGGATCCATATGCTGAAGAAAATGAACAAAATCCGGATCATTGGAGTTGGTGCGAAACACGCGCCGGACATTTTCCCGGAACGGCCGTACCACACTGTGCAGCAAGGCGCCGTAGCGCCAGTTTGCCGGTCGCACCAGTGGTGCCAGCAGAATCATTTTCTCAAACGGAAACGGTTCACCGAGGCCGCTCGTATGCAATGCGTAGTCCATCACAATCGCGCCGCCGGTGCTTTGCGCTATCACATGCCAGGGTCGGGGAAAGGAGTTGGCCTTATTGGCCAGACACTGGCTGAGCACATCACGGTAAATGCGGAAGTCCTCGATTGCCGCGCGTGGACCGGAAGACAAGCCATGACCGGGCAGGTCATAGGCCAGCACCGCATAGTTCAATTCAAGCAGATGACGAATCACATGACGGAACAAGCCAACGTGATCGAAGTAGCCGTGACAGACCAGCACCGAGCCACGCGGTGTCGGCGGCCGCCAGGCATGTACGGCAATGGCATGATCGGCCGCCTCGAAGTAACCGAATGCATGCAGCAGATCAGGGAACTGGCTGGAGAAGTCGATCCCGTAGTAACGGGCATAACGCTGCGCCTCACCACTAATGGACTGGGGCGACTCCCAGTCCAGCGGTTGCCAGCTGTGCTGAATGCGATCGATATCAAACGGCTTGCTCACCTGTTCTCCCACCCGGCGGACCGACTCCATGATACGGTGATCCGGGTCGGTTCCCAGTCGTAAATCCATTTCACCCGCCGCGCAGCCATGTTCGGGCTGAATGTTGCCAGACCGCGTGCCACGATATCGCGCCCGGCCCGGATCAGTGGGGAGTGGTGATGGAACAGATTCATATTTTCGCGGGCAAGTTTCTGTACCCGGGAACAACGTTCGGCACGTTGCTGTTGAAACTGCGCGGCGGCATCTTGCGCACCTGTAGCAATCAGGCCGCTCAGCACCCAGGCATCCTCGATGCCCATGGCCGCACCCTGGGCCAGAAACGGCAGCATTGGATGTGCCGCGTCGCCGATCAGAATAATCCGGTCACGATACCAGTTGCTGATCGGGTCGCGGTCAAACAATGCCCAGCGATAGCAGGTTTTCGGGTCGGCGTGGGAAAGCAGCTCGAACAGGGTCGGGTCCCAATCAGCAAAATCATACAGCAGGTCGCGCAGTGACGCCGGCGCATTCCAGGACTCTTCCTGCCAGTCACTTTGTTCGCGTACGGCAACAAAGTTGATCAGCTCGCCACCGCGCAGGTAATAGATCACTACATGACCACCGGGGCCCATCCACAGATTGGCCCAGGGCGGTGGAAGAAGTGATTCCGGCACCGCATCCCTATGCAGCAGGCCGCGCCAGGCGACATTGCCGGTGAAGCGCGGCAGCTGGTTATCGCGCACCACATAATCGCGGCAGCGTGAATGAATGCCGTCGGCACCAATCACCCAGTCCGCCGTCAGGCTGTCGCCATGGCGGATCATCAGGCTGGCGCCATCGCCTTCACTGATAATCGCTTCAACATGCTGGCTGGTACGGATGCAGCCCGGATCATTGGCCAGCACCGCGTCCAGCAGCACCTGTTGCAGGTCTGCGCGATGGATATGCAAATAGGGTGAATGAAAGTGCAGCGAAGCAAACCGCA
>JBECKT010000077.1:0-12975 GCA_040235405.1 Alcanivoracaceae bacterium | reverse complement strand
TGCACGCCTTCGTGTTGCGCCAGGGTGACGCCAAAGCTCATGCGCTTTTCCACGTACCCGGCGGCTTCTTCCATGCAGCGCTTGGCAAGACCAAGCCAGCGCATGCAATGGGTCAGCCGCGCCGTGCCCAGACGGATCTGGGTGACTTTCAAACCATCGCCAATATTCAGCAAACGCTGGCTGTCGGGAATGACCAGACCGTCGAATTTCAGTTCGCAGTGACCACCATGTTCTTCCGGCCCCATGATGCCGATGCGGCGTACTACTTCCCAACCGGGCTGGTCAGCGTCAAACAGAAATGCGGTCAGGCCCTTGCGCGGATCATCGGAAGTTTTCGCAATCAGGATGAAGGTCTGCGCGCCTTCGGCACCGGTGATAAACCATTTGCGACCGCGAATCACCCAGTTATCACCTTCGCGGGTGGCGGTGGTGTAGGTCAGCGACGGATCGGAACCGCAGCCGCCATCCGGCTCGGTCATGGCAAAGGCAGAACGCACCCTGCCGTCGATAATTGGCTGCAGCCAACGAGCTTTCTGCTCCTCGGAAAGAATTTTGTTGAGCACGATCATGTTGCCGTCATCCGGCGGTGCGCAGTTGAACGCCAGTGGACCGAACGGCGAGCGCGCGGCTTCTTCATACAGCGCCGCCATGCCAACCACCCCGGTATCCAGGCCGCCATACTGCTTCGGCACCTGGAAGCCCCACAATCCTGCTGCCTTCGCTTTGGCGCGCAGCGCGGTAACCACTTCTTCTTTCAGGTTTTCATGCTGATCGAAGTTGGCTTTGTCTTTTTCCAGCGGCATCACTTCACTGGCGACAAAATCCCGCACCTTCAGGCGCAGCGCCTCAATAGACGACGGCAGGGAAAAATCCATCAGTGTCTCCTTGGCGGCAACCGCGTTACAGCGACGAGCACAGGTGGCCGCCATCGACAGCAATAATGGAACCACTCATATAGGCTGAGGCGTCAGAGGCAAGCATCAGCAGCGGCCCGCTCATTTCCTTCATCTCACCGGTGCGACGCATCGGCACACGCTTGATCTGATTCATGCCCGCTTCGGTTTCCAGCCAGTCGCTGTTGATTTCGGTGCGGAAGAAACCCGGGCAGATGGCATTGCAGCGAATGTTGTAGCGGGCGTAATCCAGAGCTATGGATTTAGTCAGCTGGATCACCGCCGCCTTTGATGCCACATAGGGCGGCAACTGGGCGCCAACACGCAGGCCGAGAATCGAGGCGATGTTGATCAGGTTGCCGGGGCGGTTATCGCGGCGCCAATGGCGAATGGCAAACTTGCTCACCGCCCAGACACCTTTCAGGTTGGTGTCGACCACCGCGTCCCAGTCTTCCTCTTCGAGACCATCGCAGGTACCGACGCGATTGATGCCGGCGTTGTTGATCGCCACATCAATCGCCGGCATGGCGCTGAACGCTTCTTCAATGCTGACATGGCTGGACACGTCCATCGGCAGCACCACGGCATGACGACCCAGTGCCCGCACCGCTGCTGCGGTCTCTTCCAGCTTCTTCACCCGCCGCGCCGCCAGCACCAGATCGGCCCCGGCACCGGCCAGCACCCGGGCAAAATGGGCGCCAAAACCACTGGACGCGCCGGTAACCAGCACACGTTTGCCGCTCAGGGAGAACAGGTTATCGGTCATGACGGGGCCCTCAAGGTCGGAGACGGTCCGCACTCCGCACGGCGGACTCATGAAAGACCAGACGTTAAAGGACGCCCCCGCCGGCAACAAGGACGGATTCGCTCATGGCAGCGGCCGCAGCTGTCAGCGAAAGCCCACCAACCAAGGAGCGGCTGATCAGCCGCGAAAAGCTATCGCCGTCGGTCGACGGCTCCTACAGCAAACTCCGGCATCCACCGTAGGAGCGGCCGATCGGCCGCGAAAAGCTATCGCCGTCGGCCGACGGCTTCTACGGGTTATTCGGGAGTTCCGCAGCTGCTATCATGGCTGCCCGCCGAAGGAACCCCCGCTGTGAGTCGCCTGAATCCCCGCCAACAGGAAGCCGTGAACTGGACCGATGGGCCGCTATTGGTGCTGGCCGGCGCCGGTTCGGGCAAGACCAGCGTGATCACGCAGAAAATTGCAGCGCTGATTCAGGAGCGCGGCATGCCGGCGCGCCATATCGCCGCAGTGACCTTTACCAACAAGGCCGCCCGCGAAATGAAGGAGCGGGTGCTGAAGCTGGTGGCCCGCGAAGACGCCCGCGGCCTGATTGTCTCGACCTTCCACAATCTTGGCCTGCGCATCCTGAAAACCGAAATGGCGGCGGTGAAGCTGCGCAGCGGCTTTTCCATTCTCGATCAATCCGACAGCCGCGAATTGATGCGCGAGCTGCTGCATCGCGGTGAATCCGAACGCGATGCCCAGGCGGTGGAGTTTTTCCAGAGCAAGATCTCGCAGTGGAAGAACGATCTGGTGACACCGGAGCAGGCACTCTCAACGGCCGATTCCGAAGAACTGCAACGCGCCGCCATCACCTACGGCGAATACAACCGCATGCTGCGCGCCTGTAACGCGGTGGATTTTGATGACCTGATCCTGCTGCCGGTGCTGCTATTCCGCGAACAGCCGCGCATTCTGGAAAAGTGGCGCAACCGTATTCGCTACCTGCTGGTGGACGAATACCAGGACACCAACGGCTGCCAGTACGAGCTGGTCAAGCAACTGGTGGAACCGCTGAACAAGTTCACCGTGGTCGGTGACGACGACCAGTCGATCTATGCCTGGCGTGGTGCGAAACCGGAGAATCTGGCCCAACTGCAAACCGACTTTCCCGATCTGAAAGTGATCAAGCTGGAGCAGAACTATCGCTCCACCGGGCGCATCCTGAAAGCCGCCAACGCAGTCATTGCCAATAACCCGCACGTGTTCGAGAAATCACTTTGGTCCGATTATGGCTATGGTGATCCGATCCGGGTGATGTCGCTGCGAGACGAAGACGCGGAAACCGAATGGATCGCCGGCGACATCATTCACAAGCGCCTGACCAAAGCATTGAAGTGGAAAAATTTCGCCGTGCTCTATCGCGGCAATTTCCAGTCACGGCTGCTGGAAATGAAGTTTCAGACCATGCAGGTGCCGTACAAGGTGTCCGGCGGGCAGAGCTTTTTTGCCCGCACCGAGATCAAGGATCTGATGTGCTACCTGCGGTTGCTGGTCAACCCGGATGACGATAACGCTTTCCTGCGCATCATCAACACGCCGCGCCGGGAAATCGGCCCGGCAACGCTGGAAAAGCTGGCCAACTGGTCGGTGACCCGCAATCAGGGCATGTATCACGTCTGCGATGATGTGGCGCTGGATGAGATCCTCGGCGGCAAGGCCGCAGCACGGCTGCGCGAGTTCAAGGGCTGGCTCGATCACAAACGCCAGTTCTGTTTTACCGACAACAGCCTGCAGGCGGTGCGCGAGCTGATCAGCGACATGGATTACGAAGGCTGGCTGCTCAGCCAGGCCAGCAGCCCGCGCATTGGCGAAAAGAAAGTCGAGAACGTCGGCCAGCTGGTGGCCAGTATCGAGCGCATGCTGAGCAAACAGGAGGAGGAAGACGACAGCTCCGATCTGGAAGCGGTGATCCGCAAGCTGGTGCTGATCGACATGCTGGAGCAGCAGGAAGAGGAAGACGATTCCGACAAGGTGCAGATGCTGACCCTGCATGCCGCCAAGGGGCTCGAGTATCCGCATGTCTACATGATGGGTGTGGAAGAGGAATTGCTGCCACATCGCAACAGCATCGAGGAAGACACCATCACCGAGGAGCGCCGGCTGATGTATGTCGGCATTACCCGCGCCCGGGAGGCCCTGACCCTGACGCATGCACTGTCACGCAAACAGTATGGTGAGCGAATTGATACCGCGCGCAGCCGCTTTGTTGAAGAAATGCCGGCGGATGACATCGACTTCCAGGGCGAGGGCGTGCAGGTAGACGAATCGAAAACCGATCAGGTAGCGGAGGATACGCTGGCGGCGATCAAGGCGATGCTCGGTCGCTGACCGCACCTGACTGCAGGAGCCGTCGATCGACGGCGAAAGCTTCTGATTAAAAGATTCGCGGCCGATCGGCCGCTCCTACGAAAACCACCAACAAAAGAAAACCACCAACAAAAAAGGGCGCCGCAGCGCCCTTCTTTTTCTCAAGCCGTAAATTAACGGCTCTGACTCACCATGTATTCAACGGCGGCTTTAATCTCGTCATCCGAGCAATCCATGCACATGCCCTTGGCCGGCATGGCGTTAAAACCTTCCAGCGAGTGCTTGAACAGGGTAGCCATGCCCTGCTTGATGCGCGGAGCCCAGGCAGCCTTGTCACCGACTTTCGGGGCACCGGCCGCGCCAGTGGCGTGACAGGCCATGCAGGCGCCGTTGTACACCGCATCACCGGTGCGCGGGCCAGCAGCAACCTGGGCAGCGGCCGGGCCACCACAGTCTTCGCCTTCAACACAGACGCTGCCGACCGGGCTGATGCGCTCGGCAATGGCGCGTTCGCTGAAGGTGGAACGCTCGCCGAGCGGATGCGGGGAAATTTCCTTGGTGCTCTTGGCCAGCACGGCGCCGGAAGCCAGCAGGGTAGACAGAGCGGCAGTCACAATCAGCTTTTTCACGGGGTTCACCTCTTGATACCTGGGTCGGCCAAGGCCGTATTCGGGCGGCATTATACCCACGCCGCACAGGGATTACAGTGGTTACAGCTCATCCAGCGCCAGCGCCGGTAATGCCAGGGTAAACCGGGCCCCCTCGCCGGGCTGGCTTTCCAACACCATACGACCACCGTGACGGTGGGCCACCAGTGCCACGAAGCGCAGCCCCAGCCCCTTGCCACCTTCGTGCAACTGGCTGAACAGACCCGCCTGCCGCTGCGCCGGAATGCCCGGACCACGGTCGCGGACATCACAGCAGACCTCGTCACCCTCGGTGTAGAGCCGGACATCGACCGAGCTGCCCGGCACGCTATGACGCACGGCGTTACTGAGCAGGTTGATCAGCAATCGTACCAGCAGTTCATGATTGCCGCGCACCCAGACCGGCTCATCATCACGGTAGTCCACCCGCAGGGTCACGTCTGCCGTGTTCGCCTCAGCCCGCAGCTGTTCGATGGCGCTTTCCACCACCGGCAGCATATCCAGCTCGATCATCTCGATCCGTGGCATCGACTCCACCCGGATCAGCTGCAGGAACTGCTCGGCCACACCGAGATTGCGTCGGGCGTGCATATCCAGCTGGGCCAGGAAGTCCGCCAGCGGTGTGCTGCCCGGGCTCTGCCGCATTTTTTCGGTCAGCGCCAGAATCGATATCATCGGCGAACGCAGATCGTGGGACAGGAACTTGAGCAGCTCGGTACGGGTATTGCGCACCCGCACCAGCTCGGTGACATCCTCAATCTCCAGCAACAGGATCTGGCCGACCTGACCGCCGGCCTCGACCCGGGCCAGCGTCAGCTGCATACATTCGCCGTGGCGGCCGACCAGCTCCTGACGTGCCAGACCTTCCTCCAGCGCCGCGGCCACCAGCGCCGACCAGCTGGGCGGTTCCAGCCGCAGATCACGGGCCAGATCCAGCAGGTGCCAGCCCTGCAGAGGCCGGCCGTCCAGCTCAAGCTGGGTCAGCAATCGCGGGTTGGCGAGCAGCACCTCGCCGCAGGCATCCGCCACCAGCACGCCGAGATCAAGGCGGGTCAGGCTGGCATGCAGGGCCCGGGTCAGGCCCCGCTGACGCCGCTCCATGCCCCCCAGGCTGTCGATAAAATCTGCCACCGAACGTAGCGCCCGCCCTGTCGAAGCCGGCGGCGCCGACACCCGACCGAGCATGGCCCGCACCAGACCATCCATCTGCCCGGCCAGCACAGGCGTGTTCCAGACCAGACTCAGTTCCAGCTCCTCATTACGACGGCACAACGGATAATGGCGCGCCGACTGGCCCTGCCAGCTGGCATCTTCAACCCGCTCGCCGCCAACCTGCAGCTCGCCGGCAGCGCGGTTTTCCAGCCGCCAGGCGCGTAGCGGCAGGACCTTGAGCATGCGCAGCAGCGGCGCCAGATCCGCCGGCCGGGTCAGCCGGCCGCCCTGCTCGCCAGGGCGCAAGGTCCGCTGGATCATGGTTTTCAGATAGTCGAGGCTGTATTCGAGACGACGCCAGGTCCATAACGGACCGGCCACGGCAATGGTCAACAGTGCTGCTCCCGGCGACCACCACAGCTGGGCCGAACCCAACAACAGCACACTCAGCAGCAACGCTGCCAGCATCAGCGCCGCCAGCATCGGCACGCTCCATCGCGGCGCACAGAACGGCAGCCACAGCGGTGCCATCATCGCCACCATCAGGCTGATCATCACCGACATCAGCATTGGCGCATCACTGATCAGCCGCTCCTCCAGCAGCGCACTCAGCACCCGGGCGTGAATCTCGACACCGGGCATGCGCAGATCTTCTGCCAGCGGCGTGCGGAACAGATCTCCCAATCCCTCGGCGGTGGCCCCCACCAGCACAATCCGGTTAGCCAGCAACTGTGCCGGCACCCGGCCATCAATCACATCGGCGGCGGAGATACGGGGATAGTCGCTGCGACTGAACGGGATCAGGCGCGGATATTCACGAACGTTCTGCGCGGCACCGCTTTCGCCGCGCTCCCGGCGCTGAAACTGCCGCGCCAGCAGCGGCTTCTCGTCCTCAAGGATGGCCAGAGCGATATGCGGCCAGAATGCCTGGGCGACACCTGAGCGAAGCCACAGACTGCGCACCAAGCCATCGCTGTCCTGTACCAGATCAACATGACCCAGCCGGTGAGCGGCCTCGGCAAACTGCCGCCACGGCAGCGCCTCGACCAGCTGGCCGCCACGCAGCTGTTCGACATGCACCGGCAGATACACCCGGCCATGGCTGGCAATGGCGTTGACCAGCGCCTGATCGCTTTCCGGACGCCGGCTGTCCGGCTCCGCCAGCATCACATCGTAGATCACCGCCCTGGCGCCCTGCTCATTCAAGCGATCAATCAGGCGAGCATGCAGGGCCCGATCCCAGGGCCAGCGGCCCAGCTGGCGCAGGCTGAAATCATCAATGGTAACCAACAGAATGCCCGGTTCCGGCTCGGCCGGCAGGACGGTAGAAAGGCTGTCGTACAGGCGTCGGTCAAACGATGACAGGGCGCCAGTCAGCACCAGCAGGGCACAGAGCACACCGAGCAGCATGGTCAGGCCAAGGTGCTCAAGGTGGAAACGGCGCAAATAATGTCGCAACAACGGGTCGGCCACGGATGGAGTCCCTTCCGGTTCAGACAAATTCCTTATCTATGCTGAACCGGAACGGATTGCAATGCCTTTTCCCGATACCTTGCCGGTGCAGCCCCCACTAGGGGCTAGGGGCCGGCGCTTAAAGCCTCAAGGCGATAACCGTGCTGATACACCGTCTTGATCCGGTAGCCGTTCTCCGGACGGATATGCAGGCTGCGGCGGATACGGCTGACGTGCACATCGACGGTGCGAGACTCGATCGGCGTCATGATGCCCCAGACCTTCTCCAGCAAATGACCCCGGGACAGCAACTTGCCGACGTTCTGGAACAGGTAACAGGCCAGCTCGAAGTCCTTGTCAGTGAGCCTGGCAGTCTCACCATCCACCAGAATGATACGGCGGGCCCGATCAACCTGCCACGGACCGAGGGTGAAGGCCTCTTGCTGATGGGCATCTTCGATACCGGCACGACGGCCCAGCGCGGCGATGCGGGCGAGCAGCTCGGCCTGTTTGACCGGCTTGACCATGTAATCGTCAGCGCCCTTGCCCAGCGCCCCGACAATGGAGGCCTCGTCATCGCGCTGGGTAGCAAACAGCACCGGAATCCGGTTGCCGGCACCACGCACCTCTTCCAGCACGCTGACCCCGGACATGTCCGGCACTTCCCAGTCGAGCAGCAACAGATCAAAGCTGTCGCGACGCAACAGGGTCATCAATTCGCGGCCATTGGCGCAATGGGAGCAGGTGTGACCGGCACCAGTCAGCCAGTGGCGGACCAGTTCTGCCTGGGCGGGATCATCTTCCAGATAGGCAATTCGCACGCGATCTCTCCATGACCGGAAGTAAGACAGGCTGGCCTCCGCAGACAGCGCGGGACTACTCAACTCCGCCTTGCAAAGGCCGGCCGTTTCAAAAGCTTAATCGGCATGCCCGTTTGCCGCTGGAAAACATTGTAAAATCAGGCCGTCCGAAGCAGTCCAGCCCGCAGGAGTGGCAGCCGCGGGGAATCACAATCACTCCCGGTTCGGCGACTGCGTCCGGCAAGAATAAGCCCCGCTCGCAGCTTTTCAAGCCATGCCGGTGGACGTTGCGCGCGCAAAGCCGCTATTATTCGCGGCCCAGCAAGCACCCGTAGCTCAGCTGGATAGAGTACTGCCCTCCGAAGGCAGGGGTCACAGGTTCGAATCCTGTCGGGTGCGCCAGATGAAAAAGGCCGCGATGCGGCCTTTGCTTTATATACACCCTGGATTGCCGGCCCTTCGCAGTACGCCCCGGCAATCACCCCAACCCGACTTTCCCGGCAGGGTAGCGTATCCGCGTCGGCACCGGCGATGCCAGGAAAAAACCTAATGTCAACGGGCCAACGCGCCCGATAAACATCAAAAACATAATGACGGACCGGCCCACGCCATCCAGCTCGGCCGTCGCCCCTTGCGACAAACCCACCGTGCCAAAAGCAGATACCGCTTCAAAAGCCAGTTGCAGAAAATCGCCGTCATGAGAAATGGTGATGATAAAAATAGAAGCCAACACAGTCAGAAAACTTACCACAGTGAGAGCAAGCACCTTCATTACCTCATTCGGCCCAAGGCTGCGCCCGAAGGCGCGCAGCCTTGGGCGGCGGCGGAAAAACGCCACAACCGCAAGCACCAGAACGATGAAGGTAGTGACCTTTATGCCCCCTGCTGTGGACGTGGTGCCGCCACCGATAAACATTAGCGACATGAACAGCATGGCGGTACTGTCATGAATGGCACCGATATCGACAGTATTGAACCCGGCCGTACGAGTTGTCGTCGCCTGGAACCAACTGGCCAGCCATCGATCCGTCGTCGAGGAAAGCCCCCCGAGTGTGCCGGGGTTATTCCACTCCAGGGCCGCAAACAGCAGCCATGAAGCCAGAATAAGCACCGCCGTTCCGAACAGCATCAGCTTGCTGTGCAAGGACAAGCGTCGCCAGGACCGTTGCTGATAGATATCCGAAATAACCGCATAGCCAATCCCGCCTGTGATAAACAATGCGGGGATCACAGTATTTATTAATGGGTCACCTGCCCAGCGGGAAAGACTGTCCGGGAACAGCGCAAATCCGGCGTTATTAAATGCTGATACCGAATGGAAAATTGACTGCCACAATCCCTCTTTCCAGCCGAATTCAGGAACAAATACCGTAGCCAGTAATGCTGCGCCCACAAACTCAAAAATCAAAACAACCCGAAAAATTATACTGACCAGATGAAGAACATCAGCAATGCTGGTGTGATTAAGGTCATCTTTGAGATAGACCCGGTGAGGGATGCCAACGTGCAGCCCCAGCAGGGAAATCACCAGCACGGCGAATGTCATTAAACCCAAACCGCCCAGCTGGATGAGCAGCATGATGACAAACTGCCCGAACAAGGTGAAATCCGAGCCAGCATCCAGCACCGCAAGACCGGTAACGGTCACCGCCGAAGTTGCCGTGAAGAAAGCGTCAGCCCAGGTGATCGGCGCGTAAGTCGAAATCGGCAGCATGATCAAGCTCGCGCCAAGCAGGATACACATGGCATAAAGCGCTGCCAAAGCTAGCGGGGGTTGGAGCTTTAGCCTGCGATTCTGCACAGGAGCTGGTTTGCCAACTGACATATTGCATCCAGATTATAGCGTTTCGCCAAAACGGCGCAGGTCATCACGCTTGCCAAACATCAACAGCTTGTCACCGGACTTCAGCCTGAACTCGCCGTCGACGCTTTCCAGCAGAGAGAGCCCTCGCATTTGCCCAAGACAACGCAGATCATGCCTGGTCAGTTGTTGTTCCTTCAGAGAATGGCCATCCAACCTCTCCGACACCTGGACATCGACAATATAGAAGCCGTTGCCCAGGCTGATGTAATCACGGACCAGAGGATTGTGCAGCACCTGTGCGATGTGCTGGCCAATTTCCTCCTCCGGATGGATCACCCGATCCACACCGATCTTGCTCAGGATACGATGGTGCGTTTCGCTCAGCGCCTTGACCCATACAGTCTCGACACCAAGCATCTTCACATTCATCGTGCAGAGGATATTAGCCTCAAGGTTTTCGCCAATGGCAACAACAGCAATGTCGTACCCTTCAACTCCCGCCTCTCTTAATGCATCCTCGTCCCGGCCATCGGCGATCACCACATCCCTGAGCGTGTCTGCAAGTTTGGCCACGCGACGCTCATCTATATCAATTCCCAGCACCTGATTGCCGAACTCGGCAAGTGCTCTGGCAACTGTGCTGCCAAAGGTTCCAAGACCGATAACGACCACGCTCTTTGTTTTCAAAAGCTTTCTCCGAATGAAAAAAGATCCACCGTGGATGCAGGCCCCGCCGTCATAGTAAAGGCTCGACTGCCGGCAAGCTACAGCGGGTCGATGCTTCCGGATAGCGCCACTCACAACCGGACAACTGGTGTATCATCTGTTGTTTTCGGGATCAGGCCGGGGCATGGCAGCCATTATTTATTTCCTGCCCTCCTGATTTAAATGTGGAGATCACCCTGAATGCATAATGATGCGCTGCCCTCTCTGCCAACAGCATGAGTGCCCAACGTTCGCCCGGGCTGATGGACGCCACTACTTTCGCTGCCAACGCTGTGAACTGACATTCCTGCACCCGCAGCAGCTTCCCGCGGCCGCTGCCGAGCGCGTCCATTACGATCTGCACGAAAATGATCCGGACGATCCCGCCTACCGGGCGTTTCTCGATCGGCTCGCCACCCCTCTGTGTAAACGACTGAAGCCCGGATCAGAAGGCCTGGATTTCGGCTGCGGCCCGGGGCCGGCGCTGGCAACAATGCTGGCAGAGCGCAGTCATCAGATGGCTATTTACGATCCGTTGTTTGCTCCGGATGTCAGCGCACTTGAAAAGCAGTACGACTTTGTTACCTGCACGGAAGTGGTGGAGCACTTTCATCAGCCAGCCAAAGAATTCACGCTATTGGCCAGCCTGGTCCGGCCGGGTGGCATGCTGGCGATTATGACCGGCCTGCTGCATGACGGGATTGATTTTCACAAATGGCACTATCGGCGCGACCCGACCCATGTTTGCTTTTATCGGCAGCAGACTTTCCGCTGGCTTGCCCGGCACCATGGCTTGCGGGTACGGGAAATGGATCATGACGCAATAGCCATCATGCAGCGCAATGCCTGAGACAGCTAGAATACCGTCATGCCGGCAAAGAAAGCCGCCGCCTGAAGTGGCGGCTTTCTTATCATGCAGTAGAGCTCAGGGTACGACCACCGGTGTCGGGTCCTTCTCGAACAAGGCCGTGCCGATGTAGGACTCTGTGTTGTAGTCTAAAGTCACCACCGTCGCCAATGCCTCTGCCTGATTGCCGGCAAAAGTACCTGCCAGTGAACCAGAAGCGAGGATATCTCCTCCAGCATCAGTCAATCCGATACCGGAACCATACAGGTCAAATACCGAACCGGCGCCCGTCATATTTAAGGCCCCGACTCCAAGATCCACCTGAATCCCGTTGGCAAAAAGATTGTCAAAGTCCACTCTCACAAACGATGTTGGGTCAATAGCCAAGTCGCCCGTCGCCCCTGCGACTTCGCGCAACGGCGTCCCGCCAGCAAGGTTGTAGTCGTAGGTGCCTGTCAGACCAATTGCTAACAGCATATCTTCCGTTAACGGGTTGCTGGCGACCATATAATGCCAGTCCGATACTGGAGTAGACGGATTGCCTAACGAATCCACCACCTCATAGTTGGCTTTATCCCAAATGCCCCAATAAACCTCGGTGGCTACGCCGCTTTGTGCATCCCCTGAAGTGTTATAGAGAGCAATCCCGCCTTGCTGGCCCGGAGCGGCGGCCGTACTCGAAGCAGTGGATGTCGTGCTGAAATCGCCGAACTGAAGCTGATCTGCAAAAACACCGTTGGCGTTTTCTCCGACAACCATTTCCCAGAACTTCGGTACCGTCGTTACCCGGCCGAAGCCATCAGAAAGGACTGATACGCCACCGAAAACACGAGCCGGCGTCAGCTCACTCTGAAATGCAGCAGTGCCATAGTAGTAAAGAGAATTAACGAAGTCGGAAACCGTAAGCGCACTGATGATCCCCTCGGCTTGCTGGCCGACAAAGGTGCCGGAAATGCTGCCGTTAATCGATCCCTGACCATCGGTCGAACTCAGGAAAACACCGACGCCATAAAAACTGTCGACGTCACCGCTGCCTACCAGACGATACAAATCCGAACCATTGTCAAAACTGATATCGAAATCCATGTTCAGGCTACCGAAGTCGACAAGAATCGTCGCTGTATCGATTGTTCCCATCAGGGCAATCGGCAAACCGTCGCTGTCTAGCGCGTTCAGCTCCGTACCACCGATATAGTTATAGGCAAAACGACCGGTCAAACCGAGGCCAACAATATCGTTGGTCCCGCTCTCCAGAGCGTTATCGGCAAACATGTAATGCCAGATACCGGTAGGACTGACAGGCAGACCGCCCGGGTCGAGCGCATCAAACTGACCTTCTGTCCACAGGCCCCAATGAACCTGCGACGCCAGACCGTCAGCACCCACAATCTGACGGTACTGCGTACCACTGACAGAACCCAGGCCGTTGCTGGACAGATCATAGGGGGAAAGCGTTTCACCATTGCCGGCATCAATAATCATCGCTTCGACATAACGGCCCGGGCCTTCGCCAGTCCAGAACAGATTGCTTGACGATACCCGGCCGGCTTGGGCAAATTCACCACCGAACGCACCGAC
>JBECKT010000158.1:0-5279 GCA_040235405.1 Alcanivoracaceae bacterium | reverse complement strand
TACAGCGCTTTCTCGCTGGTCTGCGGAGGCTGGTTGCGCACCAGCGCAATGAAGTCCGGCTCAGGCACTGGCCTGCTGATCAGGTAGCCCTGAATAGAATCGCAGCCCATGTTTTGCAGCATGCTCATCTGTGCTTCTTCTTCGACTCCTTCGGCAACCACTTTCATGTTCATGCTGTGCGCCATATCAATGATGGCCTTGGTAATGGCAGCATCGTCCGGGCTGATATGCAGCTCTTCGATAAACGAACGATCAATCTTCAGGGTATCCACCGGGAAGCGTTTCAGGTAGCTCAGCGATGAATAACCGGTACCGAAATCATCCAGCGACAGGCCCAGGCCGCGGGTGCGTAGCGCTGTCAGTATTTCGATGTTCTTGTCCAGGTCTTCCATGATCAGGCTTTCAGTCAGCTCCAGCTCAAGCAGGCGTGGCGGCAGGCCGGTATTATCGAGCACCCGGTCAACGATCTCGACAATATTGCCTTTGCGGAACTGGTGGGCGGACAGGTTTACCGAAAGCAGGATTTCCATTCCGTTTGCCTGCCACTGCGCCGCTTGACGGCAAGCGCGCTCAAGTACCCACTCGCTGATGGCGGAGATCAGACCGGTTTCTTCGGCCAGTGGAATGAAATCCTTCGGCGGCAGCAGGCCCATGGTCGGATGTTGCCAGCGCACCAGTGCCTCGGCGCCATCAATGCGGCGTGTGGCAATATCAATTTTTGGCTGGTAATAGACCACGAACTCATTCTTGAAGATGGCCTTACGCAAACTGGTTTCCAGTGCCAGCTGTTCCACCGACGCGGCGCGCATGTCGCTACGGTAGAACTGGTAGTTATTGCCGCCCATGCGTTTGGCCTGGTGTACGGCAAGGTCTGCCTGATTGATCAGAGTCTGCGCTTCCTTGGCATTATCAGGGAACACGCTGATGCCGATGCTTGCGCCAAGCAGTAGTTCATGGCCGTTGATATTGAACGGCTTGCGCATGGCGTTGATGATTTCCTGACACAGTTCTTCCAGCTCGCCACTGCTGCGGTAATTATCGATTACCAGATTGAATTCGTCGCCACCGACCCGGGCGAAACTGCTCTGGTCGATGTCGATGGCGACCAGGCGCTCGGCAGTGGCGCGCAGCAGTTTGTCGCCGATTTCGTGGCCAAGCGAATCGTTGATCGGCCGGAAGCGGTCGAGATCCAGACATACCAGCGCCACCCGTTCGCGGTTCAGGCGTGCAAGTGCCAGCGACTTGTGCAGCCTCTCGCGGAACATGGTGCGGTTGGCCAAGCCGGTCAGGCGGTCGTAGTTGGACAGGAACTGGACCTTCTCTTCCGCTTCCTTGCGCGCAGTCAGGTCAGTGAACATGCCAACGTAATGGGTGATGTTGCCGTCGTCGTCGTACACGGCACTGAGCTGCATCCAGACCGGATAGCTCTCGCCGGTCTTGCGTCGTTCGGTCAGCTCGCCTTGCCAGAAACCTTCGCGATGAACCGTACGGGCCACTTCACTGTGCAGCGAGTCATTGCTCTCACCGGTCGGCGACACTTCCTTCATGGTGCGGCCCTGAACCTCCTCTTCGGTGTAGCCAGAGATACGGGTGAAGCAGTCGTTAACGGCGAGGAAGCGGAATGCGATATCAAAAATCAGGATAGCTTCGGAGGCATTCTCGAACACGGTGGCTGCCAGGCGTAGCTGGTCTTCCGCCTCCTTGCCATCGGTGATGTCACGGCGAGTGCCGATCATACGTACAGCGCGGCCTTCGTTATTCCATTCCACTACCCGGCCTTCGTCTTCGATCCAGCGCCAGTCGCCGTTGGCGTGCCGCAAACGGTAGACCGCGTGATAACGAGGTGTGCGGCCTTTGAAGTGAGCGACCATGGCACGTTTCACTTTCGGCCAGTCGTCCGGGTGGGCCAGCTGCTCAAGATCGTTGAGGAAGCCGCTGAAGCGTTGCTTCTCATAACCGAGCAGGCGATCGAAGTTGGAGTGGTAGGTGTCGCTGGCCTGCAGGTTCCAGTCCCACAGGCCAATGTTCGAGGCATCCAGCGCCAGCTGCAGACGCTGGCTGGTGGCCGACATGCTGCGGTTGGCGTCTTCCAGCGCCCGGGTTCGCTCCATCACCATGGTTTCGAGGCGGTCATTGGCTTCCTGCAAATGTTGCTTGGCCTGTTTCCGCTCGAAAATTTCCCGGGTCAGCTTTTCGTTCAGCGACTCGGCATCACCGCGGGCGCGGTCCAGATAATCAATCAGCGCCAGATTCTTGAATTGCAGTCGCAGGCTTTCCATCGCCGAGTTGTGCATGCCGGTGGCGGCGAGCAAAAGAAACAGCACAAAAATCACCAGCAGCACCGCCAGCATCAGGGTGTTGTTGGCGTCGCTGAAAGCGATATTCATCGCTGCAGGCAGCACTGCGCAGAGAAGATAGGCAGCCACCGCCGGCAAGTAGATGGCATAGGTGGTCATCGCTACCACCAGCAGGCCGATCAGCAGCGCGGCAAACACCGCTTGCGATGGCAGCAGCTCGACACTCATCAGCGTCTCGGAAGGATTGAATGTCACCGAGGCATAACCAAACACGCCGCCGCTCAGTGCCACCAGCAACAGCGCCACCCAGCGCCAGCCGTCCGGGCGACGCATATCCGGTGCCAGATTACGGAACAGTTGGCTGGCGACCATGCGCAGAAACACCATGCCGCCGACCATGGCGCCCCAGCCAATCAGGGAAAGTTGCGAGTGTGGTTGCCAGTACAACCAGATGATCACAAGCGCGCACGCCGGCTCAAGAATATTCATGACCGGGAAGGCACTGAACAGCAGACGCGTCTGCTCGGACGGCAGATTGCCGTGGCTGACGCTGTTGTTATTGTTCTGTGGCACCTGTCAGATCCTCTGGTTGCCCCAGCGGTCGGTCATTACGGGCCGTCAAGGTTCGGGCCCAATGTGCGTATCAGTTTAGCCATGCGGCCGGGCAGGGGGAACACATTTTCCTGCTAAATAGCCGGTTTTGCCGCCAGTTAAACAGGATTTTTCAAAGCAGCCCCCCGACTCGGCCGGTTCGGGTAGAATGCCGCCCCTATGGATGACATCAGCGATCTTCTTGACGGCTTGAATGCTGCCCAGCGCGATGCGGTGGCGGCGGACGACCGTGCCCTGCTGGTGCTGGCTGGCGCCGGCTCCGGCAAGACCCGCGTACTGGTTCACCGGATAGCGTTTCTGGTGGCCACCGAGCAGGTCACCCCGTTCGGTTTGTTGGCGGTCACTTTTACCAACAAGGCTGCCCACGAGATGCGCGGCCGCATTGAGCAGCTGCTGAAAATGCCGGCCACCGGCATGTGGGTTGGTACCTTCCACGGCATTGCCCATCGCCTGCTGCGGGCCCACTGGCAGGAAGCAAAACTGCCGGAAGCCTTTGAAATTCTGGATAGTGAGGACCAGCTGCGGCTGATCCGCCGGACCATGAAAGAGCAGGGTCTGGACGAGCAGCGCTGGCCACCACGGCAGGCCCAGTGGTTTATCAACGGCCAGAAAGATGAAGGCCTGCGTGCGGCCCATATCGAGCACCACGGCGACCTGTTCCTGAAGACCATGCAGAAGCTCTACCTCGCCTATGAGGAGGCTTGCGCGCGTGCCGGGTTGGTCGATTTCAACGAACTGCTGCTGCGAGCTTTGGAGCTGATTCGCGACAATGACGACTTGCTGGGTCATTATCAGCGACGTTTCCGACATATCCTGGTCGACGAGTTTCAGGACACCAATGCCATCCAGTATGCCTGGCTGAGGCTGCTGTCCGGCGGCGGCGCCGGCATCACCATCGTTGGCGACGACGACCAGTCGATCTACGGCTGGCGTGGCGCCAGGATCGAGAACATTCGCCGCCTCGGTCAGGATTTCCCCGGCCTGCGCACGGTACGGCTGGAGCAGAACTACCGTTCCACCGGCACCATCCTGCAGGCCGCCAACGCGGTGATCGACCACAACAGTGACCGGCTCGGCAAGGAGCTGTGGACCGAGATCGGCGAGGGTGACCCGATTCACCTGTATGCCGGCTTCAACGAGGTCGATGAAGCACGCTTTATTGCCGGCCGCATCCAGAGCCTGATCAGTCAGGGCCAGAACCGCAGCGAATGCGCGGTGCTGTATCGCTCCAACGCCCAGTCACGGGTACTGGAAGAGGCCTTTCTGCAGGCCGGCATTGCCTATCGCATCTATGGCGGCCAGCGCTTCTTCGAGCGTGCCGAAATCAAGAATGCGCTGGCCTACCTGCGCCTGATCAACAGCCGCGACGCCGATGCCGCGTTCGAGCGGGTGGTGAACACGCCAACCCGCGGCATCGGCGCCAAGACTGTCGAGCTGCTGCGTGACCGCGCCCGCGCCGCCGGCACCTCGCTGTGGCGCGCCGCCAGTGATCTGATCAGCAGCGCTCAGCTGCCCGGCCGCGCCGCCACCACCCTTGGCGTGTTTCTCGATATCGTCAACCGCCTTGAAGAGGATACCCGCGGCCTGTCGCTGCGCGAGCAGACCGAGCACGTTATCAATGCCTCCGGGTTGCTGGAGTTTCATCGCAACGAAAAGGGCGAGAAGGGCCAGCAGCGTGAGGAGAACCTGCGCGAACTGGTCAGTGCCACCGGCGAGTTTGATGATGATGAAGTGCCGGAAGGCGTCTCGGTGCTGACCGCATTTCTCGATCATGCCGCGCTGGAAGCCGGTGAAGGCCAGGCCGGCGAACATGAAGATGCGGTGCAGATGATGACGCTGCACTCGGCCAAGGGCCTCGAGTTTCCGGTGGTGTTTATCACCGGCATGGAAGAGGGGCTGTTTCCGCACCAGATGTCCGCCAATGAGCCGGGCCGAATGGAAGAGGAGCGTCGGCTCTGTTATGTCGGCATCACCCGCGCCATGCGCGAGCTGTATCTGACCTGGGCGGAGTCACGCCGGCTCTATGGCAGCGAAACCCGCAATGGGCCGTCACGCTTCTTGCGCGAAATCCCGCCGGCACTGGTGGAAGAGGTGCGTGCCCGCGGCAACTTCAGTCGGCCGGTGGCGGTGTCCTCGGCCGGCCCGGGCAAGACCAGCGCTGACGGCTACAGTCTGGGCATGCGGGTTTTGCATCCGAAGTTTGGCGAAGGCACCATTATCCACTTTGAAGGGCAGGGGCCGAATGCGCGCCTGCAGATCAATTTCGATCGGGGTGGCAGCAAGTGGCTGGTCAGTCAGTATGCAAGGCTGGAAGCGGTGTAGGGCACGGGTTCTGTTGTAGGAGCCGTCGACCGACGGCGAAATCTTTCG
>JBECKT010000115.1:0-4119 GCA_040235405.1 Alcanivoracaceae bacterium | reverse complement strand
TGCGGCATCACCAAACTGTGCGGCCCGCACACCTTCCGCCACTCCTTCGCCACCCGCCTTCTGGAAGCTGGCTACGACATTCGCACCGTGTAGGAGCGGCTGATCAGCCGCGAAAACGCTTCGCCGTCGGTCGACGGCTCCTACGGTAGTTGCACCCGAGTAGCTGATCAGATCTCCCGCGTCTCGCGGAAGCGGATTTCCGGGTGGCGTTCATGGGCCAGTTGCAGGTTGACGCGGGTCGGGGCCAGGTAGGTGAGGAAGCCGGCGCCGTCGACGGCCAGGTTCTCGTAGGCCTTGTCGCGGAATTTATCCAGCTCGCGCTCGGTGTCGGCGCTGGCCCAGCGGGCGGTGGCGACGCTGATCACGTCGTAGGCGCATTCGACGCCGTATTCGTGTTTCAGGCGGTGGGCCACCACGTCGAACTGCAGTGAGCCGACGGCGCCCAGAATCACGTCGTTGTTTTTCAGCGGGAAAAACACCTGCACGGCGCCCTCTTCCGACAGCTGGGTCAGGCCCTTGTGCAGCTGTTTCGATTTCAGCGGGTCGCGCAGCACCACGCGGCGGAACAGTTCCGGGGCGAAGAACGGGATGCCGGTGAAGCGCAGCTTCTCACCTTCGGTGAAGGTGTCGCCGATCTGGATGGTGCCGTGGTTGTGCAGGCCGATGATGTCGCCGGCAAAGGCTTCTTCGATATTCTCCCGTTCCCCGGCGAGGAAAGTCAGCGCGTCGGCGATGCGCACGTCCTTGCCGGTACGGCACTGCAGCAGCTTGATGCCCTTTTCATATCTGCCGGAGCAGATCCGCATAAAAGCAATGCGGTCGCGGTGTCTCGGGTCCATGTTGGCCTGGATCTTGAACACGAAGCCGCTGAATTTCGGCTCATCGGCGGTGACGGTGCGTTCTTCTGCCGGACGCGGCAGCGGTGATGGTGCCCACTGCACCAGACCATCGAGCAGGTGATCTACGCCGAAGTTGCCCAGCGCGGTGCCGAAGAATACCGGTGTGAGCTTGCCGGCGCGGAACGCTTCCAGATCAAATTCGTGGCTGGCGCCTTGCACCAGTTCCAGCGTTTCGCGCAGTTCATCGGCGTAGCTGCCAACGGCCTTGTCCAGTTCCGGATTGTTCAGGCCGGCAATGGCACGCACTGGCTGAATGGTGTGGCCCTGCCCGCTTTGATACAGCACGGCGGTGTCGGTGAGCAGGTTGTAGACGCCCTTGAAGTTCTTGCCCATGCCGATCGGCCAGGTGATCGGGCTGCACTGGATGCCGAGCACTTCCTCGACTTCGTCCATCACTTCGATCGGGTCGCGCACTTCGCGGTCGAGCTTGTTAATAAAGGTGAGGATCGGGGTGTCGCGCAGGCGGCACACTTCCATCAGCTTGATGGTCCGCTCTTCCACGCCCTTGGCGCAGTCGATCACCATCAGCGCCGAGTCCACTGCGGTCAGGGTGCGGTAGGTGTCTTCCGAGAAGTCGGCGTGGCCGGGGGTGTCGAGCAGGTTGACCATGGCGCCCTTGTAGGGGAACTGCATCACCGAGGTGGTTACCGAGATGCCCCGCTCCTTCTCCATCTCCATCCAGTCGGAGGTGGCGTGCTTGCCGGATTTCTTGCCCTTCACGGTGCCCGCCATCTGGATCAGGTTACCGTACAGCAGCAGCTTTTCGGTAATGGTGGTTTTACCGGCGTCCGGGTGGGAGATGATGGCGAAGGTGCGCCGTTTGCGGATCTGCTCAAGCGGGTTCATGGCTCTCGGGCTGGGGTCGGCAATAAAGGGCGGCAGTATAGCGATTTCGCGGGGCCACTGCTCCCCCGCAGGAGCGGCTGATCAGCCGCGAAAGACTTTCGCCGTCGGTCGACGGCTCCTACGGGTTCAGGGGTGGCAAGCGCCGCCGATTTTCGGTCCAATGGAGCCCGCGCAGGGAGCGGGCCAACTGATAACATAACAACCGGGACAGGCAGTACACATGACCATTGCCCTGCATTTTGATCAGGTCATCAGCATCGATCTCGACGCCGCCTGGCAGTCGTTACATGAAGACCTGTGCCGGCTGCATGCCGGCCTGCCCAATGTTCGTCATATCCGTGAGCTGGATCGTCGCGATACCGGGGCCACGCCGGCGCAGATCGATTATGCCTGGGGTATTGAGCAGACTGCGGTGCCGGCGGTAGCGCGGCCGTTTCTGCGTAATCTGCTCGACGAGGTGCGCTCCGACACTCGCTGGCACCATAACGATCGCCGGGTCGAGTTCCTGTTCTATAGTGAGGGCCTGCGCGAGCTGTTCAGCTGCCGTGGATGTTTCCTGCTGGCCGATCAAGGCCAGCACACCCGCATGCAGATTATTGCCGAGCTGGATGTCACCCCGCATGAACTGCCCGGCGTGCCGAAGCTGTTATCACGCACCATCATGCCGGCGGTTGAGCGGGTGGTGCGTGATGTGATCAGCCCGTCGCTGGAGGCGCTGCCAGTGGCGCTGCAGAACCTGAGCAAAGATTCCCCGTAACTCGCCCCACTGCAGGAGCCGCCGAGCGACGGCGAAAACCGTTCGCGGCCGATCGGCCGCTCCTACAGGTTTTGCTTCCGCAGGAGCCGTCGAGCGACGGCGATATTTTCAGAACCTTTCGCGGCTGGTCAGCCGCTCCTACAGGTTTGACTTCCGTAGGAGCCGTCGAGCGACGGCGATATTTTCAAAACCTTTCGCGGCTGGTCAGCCGCTCCTACAAGGTGGACAGGTCCAGCATCATCAGCACGGCGTTTTCGCGGCCGTCACGGGTGCGGTAATAATGCTTGCGCTGGCCGATGTTCTGGAAACCGAGGTGTTGATACAGCGTCTGGGCACCGACATTGCTTTCCCGCACTTCCAGATAGAGATAGCACAGTGCCCGCGCCTGATATTCGGGAATAATTTCCTTCAGCACTGCCCAGGCGATACCGCGGCGCTGCATGGCGGGCGCCACGGCAATATTCAGCAGGTGCGCTTCATCGAGCACGGAGGACAGCACGACAAAACCGATCACGACGTTGTCGCGTTCCACCACCCGGCAGTCGTAATGGGAACTGAAACAGTCACGAAATACCTGCGCCGACCAGGGTGTCGGCTGGGTGGCGTCTTCAATCGCCACCACATCTGGCAGGTCGGCTTCGGTCATGGGCCGCAGCAGGCAGCCGGCGTGCAACGTTCTCATGCAAACCCGTGCGTCACCATGGCCTGCCAGCTGGTGCGTTTGTGACCGGCGGGGTCGGCAAGCATTTCCGTCAGGGTACTGACCGGCAGGATGGTGATCTGCTCACGCATCACCGGCTGATAGCGCTCACTGCCGAACAGTGCCTGTACGGTAGCCTCACTGGCACACAGCAATAATTTTGCCGTGGTGTTGCGACCAAGCAGGCGACGCAGGAACAGGTCGAACATCGGCCGGGCAATCTCGGCGGTCATCGGTTTGCCGGCGGTGGCGCCGCAGACCAGACGCTTGGGATCGCTTTGTACGCTGCCATCAAACAGTTTCAGCAGCGCTGCCAGCTGTTGCTGCTCTTCCCGTGTCAGGCCGGGGGCATCCGCTTGCTGTTGTTCCACCCACAGATGCACTTCGCTGCCGCGATGGGCCTGCAGGGTAAAGGTCAGTGACCTTGTCTGCTCAACAACTGTCTGCTCAACAACTGTCTGCTCAACCGGCGCAGAAGCAGCAGCCGGGCTGTCCGCTTTTTTCACGGTTGTCGGTGCGACAACCTGGCCGGCTGCGGTGTCCGCCAGCAACGCCGACAGGTCCGGTGCGGCAGTCGTCTCAGCAGCAGTGGCTGCAAACTCATCGTCAATCTCATCGTCGCCGCCGGCATCACGCAGCGGTGACGGCGCCGCGCCGGGCAGCGCGGTCACCGCCACCCAGGGGGTAAACCCCATCAGCTTCAGATAACGCTGGCGCAGCCGCTCGTTCATCACTCAGACATCCGCCGCCTGCGGGTGGGCGCGCGGCACACCGGCAGCAAAATGATTCAGGGCATCCAGATAGGCCTTGGCTGAAGCAGTAATAATATCGGTATCAGCACCATGGCCATTGACGATACGCCCGCCCCGTTCCAGCCGCACGGTGACTTCGCCCTGACTGTCAGTGCCGGAGGTAAT
>JBECKT010000089.1:0-28563 GCA_040235405.1 Alcanivoracaceae bacterium | reverse complement strand
TCCCTGGCCTCGATGGTCCCGGCAGAGCGCCACAGAGGAAAGGGGCTGGCATCCTGCTTCTATCGAGCATTTTTTCGCGACTGAAGTCGCTCCTGCGGCCGCTCCTACATATACTGCGCCCTCGTCTGCCCGTATCGGAGCCTCCATGACCACTGCTGACCTGATTATTCATGCCCGCTGGATCATCCCGGTAGAAGGCTCCGCCACCCTTGAGCAGCATGCTTTGGTGGTCCGCGATGGCCTGATCGCCGATATTCTGCCGTCTGACCGGGTCGAAGGCCGCTGGCAGGCGCCGAAGGTACTGCAGCTGGATCAGCATGCCCTGACCCCCGGCTTTATTAATGCCCACACCCACGCCGCCATGAACCTGTTCCGCGGGCTGGCCGACGACCTGCCGCTGATGACCTGGCTGGAGCAGCATATCTGGCCGGCCGAGGGTAAATGGATCAGCGACGAGTTTGTTCACGATGGCACCCGTTTTGCCTGCGCCGAGATGATCCGCGGCGGTACCACCTGCTTTGCCGATATGTATTTCTTTCCCGAGGCCAGCGCCCGGGCCGCGAAAGAGGCCGGATTGCGCGCCGTGCTGTTCTCGCCGCTGCTGGATTTTCCGACCCCGATGGCGCAGGGGCCGGATGACTATCTTCGATTGGCGCTCGCGGCGCACGACAACTGGCGCCACGAACCGCTGATCCAGATCGGCTTTGGCCCGCATGCGCCCTATACCGTTTCGGATGCGCCGCTGGCGAAGCTGCTGACCTATGCCGAGGAACTGGATCTGCCGATCATGATGCATATCCACGAAACCGCTGGCGAAATCATGATGGCCACCGCCGATGGCGGGCCGCGACCGCTGCAGCGATTGCACGGGCTGGGCCTGCTTGGCCCGCGCTTGCTGGCAGTGCATATGACCCAGCTGACTGATGATGAAATCGCTCTGCTGGCGCAGACCGGGACTTCGGTGGTGCATTGCCCGGAATCGAACCTGAAGCTGGCCAGCGGTTTCTGCCCGGTGGAAAAACTGCGCCGCGCCGGGGTCAATGTGGCGCTGGGCACCGATGGCGCCGCCAGCAACAACGATCTGGATATGCCGGGCGAAATGAAAACTGCGGCGCTGCTGGCCAATGCCGTGGCCGGTGATGCCGCTGCCCTGCCCGCCGCTGCGGCGCTGGAAATGGCGACGCTGGCCGGCGCCCGGGCGCTGGGCATCGACAGCCAGACCGGTTCACTGGTTATTGGCAAGCAGGCGGACATGATTGCCATTGATCTGGGCGCGCTGGAAACCCAGCCGCTGTTTGATCCGGTGGCGCAGATTGTCTATTCCGCCAGCCGGGCGCAGATCACCCATACCTTTGTTGCCGGCCGGGCACTGATGCAAGATCGCGCCCTGACCACCCTGAATGAAGCCCGCGTGCTGCGTGATGCACGCGCCTGGGGTGACCGTATCCGTGGAGAGACCGCATGAACCAGAGCGCCCGTAACGTCGACGCCGCCGAGATCGCCAAGTTTGAAGCACTGGCCGAACGCTGGTGGGATCCGAAATCGGAATTCCGCCCGCTGCATGACATCAACCCGCTGCGCCTGCACTACATCGACGAGCGCGTGGGCCTGAAAGGCAAAAAGGTGATTGATATCGGCTGCGGCGGCGGCCTGGTGTCGGAAGGGATGGCCCGCCTTGGTGCCACTGTTACCGGCATTGATCTGGGCGAAGCGCCGCTGGCGGTGGCGCGCCTGCATGCACAAAAAGACGGCATCGAAGTCGAATACCTGAACATCACCGCCGAAGAAATCGCGGCCGAGCGCGCCGGCCAGTACGACGCCGTGACTTGTCTGGAAATGCTGGAGCATGTGCCGGACCCGGGCGCAGTGATTGCGGCCTGCGCGAAACTGGTCAGGCCGGGCGGTCAGGTATTTTTCTCGACCATCAACCGCAACCCGAAAGCGTTTGCGCTGGCGATTGTCGGCGCCGAATACATCTTGCGTCTGCTGCCGCGCGGCACGCATGAATACGCCAAACTGATCAAGCCATCGGAACTGGCCGGCTGGGCCCGCGATGCCGGCCTGCAACTGAAAGACACCTGCGGCATGCAGTACAATCCGTTCACCGCCCACGCCAGCCTGAACCGCGATGTCTCGGTGAATTATCTGGTCCACTGCATCAAGGCAGAGGCGTAATGGCAGACGCAGTATTTTTTGATCTGGACGGCACGCTGGTGGACACCGCCCCGGATTTTCATACCGTGCTGAACGCCATGCTTGCGCAAGCCGGAAAGCCGGCGCTGGCCTATGAAAAAGTCCGCGCCCAGGTGTCCAACGGCGCCCGCGCTGTGGTGCAGGCCGGCTTTGGCGGCGCGCCGGGTGAAGCATATTTTGATGCCGTGCTGGCAGAGTTTCTGGATCGCTACGTTGGCCATCTGACCGTTGCCAGCCAACTGTTTGCCGGTATGGACGAGGTGCTGGACAAGCTCGATGCCCGGCGCATTCCGTGGGGCATCGTGACCAACAAACCGGCCCGCTTCACCACGCCTTTGCTGGCCGGCCTGAAACTGGCCGACCGGGTTGGCCCGGTGATCTGCCCGGACCATGTCGCCGCACGCAAACCGCACCCGGAGGGTTTGCTAAAAGCTGCCGCCATGGTCGGCGCTGACCCGGCGCGTTGCGTTTATGTCGGCGACCACGACCGCGACATCGCCGCTGGCCGTAATGCCGGCATGAAAACCATCGGCGTGCTGTTCGGTTATCTCGACGAAGGCGAAGACCCGAAGGACTGGCAAGCGGATATGTACGCGGAGGATGCCGCAGAGCTGATCCAACTACTGAACCTTTAGGGGAGACGGTATCTACGAAAATCTATTGCTGTAGGAGCGATCGATCGACCGCGATACGTTCGAAGAAATCGCGGCCGGGAAAATCGCGGCCGGTCGGCCGCTCCTACGAAAATCTTTAAACCGGAAAGAATCAGGAAACCCCATGACCGACATTCAGCAAGCGGCCCTCACCTACCAATGCCCGGACAACGCCTTCAAAGACCGCATCATTCTGGTCACCGGCGCCGGTGACGGCATCGGCCGCGCCGCCGCGCTGGCTCTGGCAAAACACGGTGCCACGGTAATCCTGCTTGGCCGCACTCAGGAAAAACTGGAAGCCGTCTACGACCAGATCAAGGCCATGGGCGCCCCGGAACCGGCCCTCGCCCCGGTCAATCTGGAAGTCGCCCGACCGGCCGACTACGAAGAACTGGCCGGCATGCTCAGCGACGCCTTCGGCCGCCTTGACGGCATTCTCCACAATGCCTCGATACTCGGTGACATCACCCCGCTCGACCAGTACGGCTACAGCACCTGGGAAGCGGTGATGCAAGTCAACGTCAACGCCGCCTTCTACCTGACCCGGGCCATGATGCCGCTGCTGAAAAACTCCGCCGACGCCTCAGTGCTGTTCACCAGCTCCGGTGTCGGCCGCAAGGGCCGGGCATTCTGGGGCGCCTATGCGGTCAGCAAATTCGCCACCGAAGGCATGATGCAGGTACTCGCCGACGAGCTGGAAAACGTCGCTCCGATCCGGGTCAACTGCATCAACCCCGGTGCCACGGCCACAAAAATGCGGGCACTGGCCTACCCGGCCGAAGATGCCAGCACCCTGAAGCGGCCGGAGCAGATTCTGCCGGCCTACCTGTACCTGCTTGGCCCGGCCGGACGCGGGATTAACGGCCAGTCGCTGGACGCCCAGCTGCGCTGAATCTCCGGCGGCTGACTGACCGAAACGCATTTGCATATGACTCATCGGTCAATCGGGTTTATGGTGCCTTCACCTAGTCTGTCTGGCATGTACGCCCCAACCGGAGATAACAATAATGAAACGCCTCCTGCCGCTTGCCCTGACTGGCCTGCTTTTCCTCGCCGGGCCGGTTTTCAGTAGCGAACCGAAAGTTACCCTTACCCCGGAACAGATCGCCGAATTCCAGCGCCTGCTGCCCGGCGTCGAGCTGACCCCGGAGGTGATCCGGATGATGACCGAGATCAGCCTGAACGCGGAGCTGCCGGTGAACGAGCGGATAAAGGCCATTGCCCGCCTGTCCGGCATCGACAAGCTGCCGGAGGATCAGCGCCTGCGCCGGGTAATCTGCATCTGGGATCTGGTCGGCCGGAACGGCCCGGTGTTCGGCGCCGCCATGGAAGCCCGCGCCCAGGCACTGGAATTCAATGTTGATCTGGAAATGGTGCCGTACACCAATGAAGGCGTAATGGTCGAGGAGTTCAAGGCCGGCCGCTGTGATGCCGCGCTGATGAGTGGCCTGCGTGCCCGCCAGTTCAACAAGTACACCGGCTCCATTGATGCCATTGGCGCGGTGCCGGACCGGGAACATCTTTACACCCTGTTCCAGGTTATCAACCATCCGCGTAGCGCCGGCCACATGGTCCGCGGTGAGTATGTCATTCTCGGCGTCTTTCCTGCCGGCGCGGCGTATGTGTTTGTCAATGATCGCAACATCAACACGCTTGCCAAGGCCGCCGGAAAAAAAGTCGCCGTGCTGGACTACGACCCGATACAGGCAAAAATGATCGCCGGCGTTGGCGCCACCCCGGTGGCCACAGATATTACCCGGGCGCCGGGCATGTTCAATAACGGCGTGGTCGATATTCTTGCCGCCCCGTTACTCGCCTATGAATTTCTTGAGCTTTACAAAGGCATGAGCCCGAACGGCGGCATTATCAATTACCCGCTGGCCCAGATCACCATGCAGCTGGTGGGCCGCACTGAAAAATTCCCCAACGAGATTGCGCAACTGGTTCGCGAATCCTCGTTTGAACAATATGACCGGATTATCGCCATGGTCTCGCAGGAGGAGGTCAAGGTGCCGGAGCGCTGGTGGATTCCGATTCCGGAAGCGGACATGAGGGAGTATGGCATCATGATGCAGCAGTCGCGTATTTCGCTGCGCGAAATGGACTACTACGACGCCGACATGTTGTCACTGCAACGCCGCATTCGATGCAAGTTCGCCCCGGAAAAAGGCGAGTGCGTCAACCCGGTTGAATAAACACTTTACAGCCTGCGCCCCGACACGGGGCGCATTCCCGGACAGAAGTCAGTGCAGCAAGCCCTTGGGAAGCTCCACTTCATCAAGCCCGCCCCAGATATCCACCCGCGCATCGGCGAACAGATCCAGCTCCGGCGCCAACGCCTGCACATAACGGTCAAAGTAGAGAAACTGTTTCAGCAGCAGGGCGAACTCGCGCGGGAAACGAATGCCGTGCTCCTCACCGATACGGATCAGATCGAGCAGCAGACGGTTCACTTCCCGATCATTACGATCGCCCTGTACCAGACTGGACGGATCAACATTCATCAGCCGGTCCTGCAGCTTCTCGATATCCCGGGCCAGTGCATCGACGTTGACCTCTTCGCGGGTCATGCCGATTACCGCCATGGCCTCGGCGATAACCCGGTTGTCACCCCGACCGATGCCGTCAAACAGTTTCGCCATTGCCTCCCATGTGGATTTCCTGACCTGACCGACAATGCCGAAATCGATAAAGCCGACCCGGCCATCTTCCAGCAACATCAGGTTGCCGGCGTGCACATCCGCGTGGAAAAAATCACACAGCATCAGGCTGGAGAACCAGGTGTTCAATGCGCCAATCAGGGTTTCCGCCGGATCCGGCGTATATTTTCTCAGCACTTCAATATCCGTCAGTGGCACCCCGAAGAAACGCTCCATGGTCAGCACTCGACGGCTCGACAACTCCGGGTACGGACGTGGCGCCACCGCCATGGTGTTGCCGGTACTCTGGAGAAATTCATTGAACCGACGCAGGTGATCGGCTTCGAGTTCGAAGTTGCACTCCTCCAGCATCGACGCCTGCAGCTCTTCGATTACTCCGGAAATGGCCGAGCGCGAGAAACCGGGAGCCAGGCCTTCGAAAAGTCTGGCGGTGAAATAAATAAAATTGAAATCCGCCAGCAGCACATGCCGGACATTCGGCTTCTGTACCTTGATGACCACTTCATCACCATTGTGCAGACGGGCAGCATGGACCTGGGCAATCGAGGCCGAGGCCAACGGCTTGGGATCGACCCAGGCGTACAGTTGCTCCAGCGAACTGCCAAGCTCGGTCTCGATGCTGCGACGGATGTAGTGAAACGGCAGCGGCGGCGTTCGGTCCAGACACTTCTGGAATTCCTCGACATACTCGTCCGGGAAGATCGACGGCGAACTGGCAACGAACTGGCCGAGCTTGATATAGGTCGTGCCGAGCTCCTCGAAGGTCTGCCGCAGCAGCCTTGCCAGCGGCGGCCGGTCACCCATCAGCCAGCCCGTGCCGGTGCGCGTCAGGACCGACACGGTTTGCAGAATACGCAGACCCCCGCGCGCGGCGGACATCGCCAGACCGAGCCCGCTACGACCCTGTTCCAGCATGATCTGTGTTTCCCGTTGACTGCCGGTCTTGCTCATCCTGCCCTCGCTCAATACCAAATGGGGCGCAATTGTTACTGATCCACCAGCGGGACGGAATCAGTCATACGACGGATGAAGTAAGGATCGGCCGTTTGGCTGATAGCAACCTGTCCTCACAGTAACAGTCAGGTTGCGTTTTGTAACCGCCGGCTTGTGCCCCTGCGGGCCATTCGGTAGTTTAGGCACCCTTGCCAGAGTTACAAAACAACAATAGCAACAGGATTTCACAACAATAACCGGAGAAGCTCCAATGATCCCGACTGCCTTCCTGCCCTCCCCGTCTGCTGCGCTACGCGCTGTGTTGCTGGGCGCTTCGCTGCTGATACTGCAAGGCTGCGGCATGGTCTACAAAACCACCGGTGACGTTCTGATGGGCTTCGGTCGGTCAGAAATGCTGCCGCACATGATGGCCGATGACGACACCCGCATTGCCTGCGCCGCTGGCGAGGCACAGACCCCGCTGCTGCTCGCTTTCGAGCGGGTCGGATCAAACCCGGACAAGCTCGCGGTACTGATGTATGTCACCGCATCAAGCTGCACTGACGATCTGGCACTGGAGCAGGAGCTGCGTTACCTGCGCGCCGTCAAACAAGGCAATGTGGGCGAAGCCCAGGATGCCCGCATCCTGCAGAAACGCTACGCCGCCATGTCGGCCAAACGCCAGTACGAGGCCTATCGCCGCCTGATGTCCGCTTTCAACAATCCGAAAGATGGCGAGTGCCCGAAACTGAAAAAGGAATTCGACCAGCTGGTATGGATGATCGGCATGGTCGGTGGCGTTCAGGCGCTGCTGAATGACAGTGTGGCTGATGGCTCGGTGGGTGTACCCCGCGATATCGCCGCCAAGGTCGAGCGCGGCGCGGCCTGCCTGAACAATGATCAGTGGTGGGGTGCCCCGCGCGGCATTCGTGCCTCGATCTGGAATATCCTGCCGATGCTGGCCCCGGCCAACGCCCAGTCCTGGGAAGAATTGCAAAAAGCTGCTGATGCCGGCTTCCGTGATGGTGTTCGCCTCGGCAGCGCCATGTACGTACTGGCTGCCTACAGCAAGGGTGACGATGCCCACCTGCGCAAGGCGATCCGTGATTTCGCTGCCAACGACAAGAAAATCAACCCCGAATACCGGATGATGGATGTCATGGCAGGCTCGATCATCAGCGGTATCTCTGACCGGATGTGGACTGAAGCGACCGGTCGCCGCACCCCCCTGGGCGGTCTCGGCACATTCTGGGACGACGCTGCCAAAAGCCAGCCGACCATGAATATTGACGACCTGCTGTAATCAGACCGGGGCGGCGGCGCCGCCCCGTATTTGTGCGAATGATCTGCTTTCCGCCAGAGAGAATTGACCATGTTTCAGCGTAAACTTGTTTGCCTTGCCGCAGCCGCGGCACTCAGCCTTGCCACCCTGCCAGCCGCCGCCGCAGAGAAGCGCACCCTGTGCGTATTCGACATCGTTGGCCAGTCTGGCGATGTGTTCAACATGATGCGCGACTATCGCACCGCCGCCCTGGCCTGGGGCGTGGACTTTGACCTCAAGGTTTATACCGATGAGAAAATCACCACCGAGGATCTGAAGGCTGGCCAGTGTGATGCCGCTGCTATCACCGGCATTCGTGGCCGCTCACTGAACTCCTACACCGGCAGCCTGGACTCGGTCGGCTCGCTGCCGTCCTATCGCCATGTTCAGGAAGTCATCAAAATCCTTTCCAGCGGCCATCCGAAAATCAACGAGAAACTGGTTAGCGGTCAGTTTGAAGTAGTCGGTGTGGCGCCGATGGGTGCGGCCTACCTGTTCGTCAAGGATCGCTCCATCAACAACGTCAACAAGCTGGCCGGCAAATCCATCTCGGTGATGGAATATGACGAGGCCCAGGCCAAGATGGCGGCCCGGGTTGGCATGTCGCCGGTACTGTCCGACATCACCAACTTTGCCGGTCGTTTCAACAACGGTAACGTGGATATCTGCTTTGCCCCGGTGATCGCCTACTCGGCGCTGGAGCTGTACAAGGGCATGCAGGCCAACGGCGGCATCGTTGATTATGTTCTCGGCCAGCTCACCCTGCAGATTATTACCCGTCACGAGCGCTTCCCGGCCGGGTTTGGTACCAAATCGCGCCAATATATCCTCACCCAGTTTGATCAGGCCATGCGCATTATCGAGAACGCCGAACAGGAAGTGGACCAGAAGTGGTGGATCCGCATTCCGGAAGCTGACCGCGTGCGTTATGACGCCATGATGCGTGAATCGCGCATTGCCCTGCGTGACGAAGGTGTCTATGACGCCGACATGATGCGCCTGCTGCGTGGTGTCCGCTGCAAGCTGGATGCCTCCCGTGCCGAGTGCGTCAATCCGCAGGAATAACCGGCACAGTTGTACTCCGGAGCAATTGCGGTTTTTTAGCCGCAATTGGCCTGCAAGGCCGCTTTTCCCGGTAGGCAAGCCCGGCGCCGTGACATAGAATCCGGGCACAGCGTATTTGTCAGCCTTTTGACACATACCAGGCAAACTGAACGCCGGCTTCCGGCCCCCCATAACAACAACCGGGACGACCATGCAAAAAAGCACTTTTACCGTGGCCAACCGCTCTGCGGGTGAGTGGCTATCATCACTGCCCACCGTTGTCATTCTGCTACTGACTATCTTTCTGACCTCCGGCGAGGTGATCCACTCGCAATTGCTGAAGATCGGCGAAAACACCTGGCAGGGCTACTTTGAGTTGCGTACTTCCGGGCTGGTTGCCGAGCCATCCTGTAATCAGGATCCGGACATTGAGCTTGAGCTGCGTCGGGCCATTCAGGAAAAAGAAGCGGCCATGATCGACGACCCGCTGGCCGGCATCTTCGGTACCGACATTGATGAAGACGCCATGCGTCAGTCGCTGCAGAGTTCCCGCGACATTTGCCGCGAGCGCTGGGCCTTTTTTGAGCGGGTACAGGAACGGGTCACCCCGGGCGTGATCATGTACCGCAATCTGGAAACCGGCGTTGCTGCGGTGGTTACCACGCTGGGCAATTACAAGCGTCTGATGCTGTGCGTGCTGATTCTGATCTGCGCCGCCACAGCGACGCTGGCTCGTCACCACATTGCCCTGCGCCCGGCTCGCACCAACAAGGATCACTACATCGGCACCTCGGCCCAGTTGCTGGCCAACCTGACCCTGCTGATGTCCGCTACGGTGTACCGCAGCCAGGAACAGCTAAGCATGGATCAGGGCGTGCAGGTGCACGACTTCTACCTGCATGTGTTCTGGATGGCCGGCTTCTCGCTGCTGTCGCTGATCAATCTTTACCAGCTGATCAGGCCGCCGAAAAATCTGGAGCCGGGTGGCGGCTGGGGCAAGGCGCTCCTGACCATCCCGCTGTACAGCTTTATGTGTCTGGCGGCAGGCGCGCAGTTTATTTCCCAGGGTTATTACCACGGCATCAGTGTCTATCTCGGCATGATGATGGAACTGTCCACTCTGTTCCTGAACCTTGCCCTGTATATCTGGATTGGCATGATGCTGAAGCAGACCCGCCTGGCCGAGTTGGCATTCGACGTGTTGCGCCCGTGGAATATGTCGCCGGAACTGATGTGCTTCGTGGTACTGGCGCTGGCGGCTTTCCCGACCGCATTCACCGGCGCTTCCGGTATTTTCATTATTGCTGCCGGCGCTGTGATCTATACCGAGCTGACCCGCGCCGGCGCGCGCAAACAGCTGGCCCTGGCGGCTACCGCCATGTCCGGCTCCATGGGGGTGGTGCTGCGTCCGTGCCTGCTGGTGGTGATCATTGCCGCCCTGAACCGCAGCGTCACCACCAACGAGCTGTTTGACTCGGGCTTCAAGGTTTATCTGCTCAGCGTTGTCCTGTTCTTTGTGTTCTCGCAGTTCTATCGCACCCAGCCATCGCGTATTGCAGCGTTCAGCGATGCCGTGCCGAAGAGCATTCGGGCGCTGGCCCCGCTGGCCCCCTATGCGCTGGTCATTGTTGCTATCGCCGTGTTCTTCCGTGATGTGCTGGACCGCGGTACCGACGAGTTCTCGGCACCGATTATCCTGCCGCTGATGCTGATTGGTGTGCTGCTGTACGAGAAGCTGAGCAAGCACGTGGCACATATTGCTGCGGCTGGCCTGGCAGTCCTGCTGGCGGTATCGTTCTGGCGCATTTTCAACGGCCAGGTGGCCGAAGCCGATGTCACCGGGCTGGTTGTGCGCAACGTGCTGGTGCTGGGCATTCTGGTCAGTAACTACCTGTTCTCGACCACCCCCCTGCATGAAACGCATGTCATGCCCAATCAGGGCGAGATCGGCAAAAGCATGGAAAGCTCCCTGCGGCTGGCCACCAATGAAACCACTGGCCATATCGGCGCCCTGCTGATACTGATGGCCCTCTCGGTCAGCACCGGCGGCATCATCGAACGCTCCGGCCTGATGGAGCAGTTGCCGGAAACTTTCGCCAATATCTGGGTGGCCACCTCCATTCTGGTTGTCACCATGGTAATCATCGGCATGATCATGGACCCGTACGGGGCGGTGATTCTGGTCAACGCCACCATCGCCCAGGTGGCGTTTGCCAACGGCATCGATCCACTGCACTTCTGGATGATCACTCTGGTGTCGTTCGAACTTGGCTATCTGACCCCACCGGTGGCACTGAACCATCTGCTTGCCCGACAGGTCATTGGCGACGACGAGGTGGAAAGCGCCAAGATCCCCAGAGGACAGGCCAGCTTCATGCGTCGCCATGAGAAATACATACTGCCGATCCTGGTGATGCTGTCTGCCCTGCTGCTGGTGTCCTACCTGCCGCTGGCGTTCCCGGATCTGCACGGCTGGATGTTCCAGAAAGCCGCTGGCGGCGCGCTCTGACGAGGTTCAGAATGAGCGAGAGGGACTCAGACAAATCGCAGCGGCCAACCGAGCCGCTGCCCGGCACGGTCAAGCCGGCCCTGAAGCTTCTCGCCTTTCTGGGGGCAGTGGTGGCGTTCATCGCCATTGCTGCCGTAGTCGTTGACCGGATGATTTACGGATAACGCCATGAGCGACGAACATCAGGACAAGCGCCGTCATCCGCGTCTGATGCGTGAAGAAACCCTGTCAGTACGGCCGATTCGTGCTGACCATGGAGCCGCACGTCCGGACGCCATCTATTGTTCTACCGTCGACATGTCGGCTGCCGGGCTACAGGTGCAGATGGACAATACTTTGCCGGAAGGGCAGCTGGTGGATATCTGGATTGCCATGCTCGATGACCTGGGCACCTACCATCTTGATGGCCGGGTTAACTGGGTGCGTAAATCCGATCAGGGTGGCGTGGTTGCCGGCATTGAAGTGCTCGACAGCAGTGAGAACCTGCGCGGCTGGCACGACCTGTTCAGCTGATCCAAACGCGTCACTCTGCGGGTAACTGTTCGCGCAGCGCGGCCGCCAGCCGGTCGAGGCGCTGACGCCTTGATTGCATGTTGAACCGGTGCAGAAACCGGGTCGACCAGTTCAGCAACGACTGCACACTGTCTCCACGACGCCGTGGAATAATATGCAAATGCACATGCGGCACATGCTGATTGGCGACCTTGCCGTCGTTGATCAGCAGGTTGTGCGCTTCGATGGACCGGTCAAGATGGCCCTGCGCCTTCATTACCCTGCCGGCCAGCGCCATCATATGGGCGGCAACCCCCGAGGATAATTCGTTCACCCTGGCCACATGCTGCCGGGCGATGATCAGGGCGTGGCCGTCGCTGACCGGGAAAAGATCCAGAATGACGATAGCCAGATCATCCTCATAAACCACGCTGGCCGGGGCGTTGCCGGCCAGAATGTCGCAAAAAATGCATTGGTTCATGCCGCTTCCGGCGCCACGGCGGCGCGCCGACGTTGCACCCGGGCAACGACAACCGCCGGCAGCGCTCCGACCAGTGCAGCGAACACCAGCATTTTGCCGGCCCGCCAGAACGCGCCGTCTTCCTGCACCAGCGCGTCAAACATGGCCACCAGCCAGGCCGGTGCCAGCGCCGTGTGCTCGGCAGACACCGGAGCCGGCACCGCAAACACCAGTGCCGGCAGCACCGTGATCAAAGTCCGCCAGCTCAGCGGCAGAAATTTCCCGCCACGCCACATAACCCACACGGCCATCAGCAGTGCCGCCAGATACCAGCTCCATGCCACGTCAAAACCCTGTGCTTCCACGTTCACCTCACCCAGTTAATCAGATGGTCCTCAAGATCATCAGGGTGGACCAGCACCTCTGATACCAGTTCACCGCGCATTGATATGCCGGCATCAATAACGCTCTGCGCCGTGCCGCTCAGCAACGGATGCCAGGGCTCCAGCGACCTGCCCTCGTGCAACTGCCGGTAAGCGCAGCTCTGCGGCAACCAGCGTGAGCGCTGCGCCAGAAATGCCGGGGTCACCTGCAGACAGTCAGGTACCTTTTCGCTGCGCTCTGCGTAGGCGGTGCAGCGGCATCGTTCGCAGTCAAGATAACGGCATGCCACGTCGGTATAATGCAGCTCGGCCGTGTCTTCGTCTTCCAGCTTGATCACACAACAGCGGGCACAACCATCACATAACGCTTCCCACTCCGGTGCTGTCATCTCGGCCAGCGGTACGCTTTCCCAGAAACGCTCACGCACTGTCAGACTTCCGCGCCAATGGCAACGGCTGCTCCTGCTCGCCCGGCGGCATCTGCAGATAAAAGCCGTGCTCGCGAATGTGTGCCATTACGGTAGCGCTGTCTGCGCGGGCGAGCTTTTTTTCGGCCGTCAGCATGAGATCAAGCGCATGTCCCGGCAGGCCGAAGATGTTCATCAGACCCTCCGGCAAGGTGGTTAAATCAGCACCGCGACGGACATACAGATACATACCCTCTTTCTTCGGGCTGCGCAAAACACTGCACAACAGACGATGGTCATCAATCACATCAGCTCTCCCAGACCATCACCAATAATCGCCGCACGCCAGCCGGTAAAGGGCTCGGGCATTTGCTCGGGGTCCCGCGCCAGCGCCTCGATCCAGCGGCGCCGCGCCAGCACTTCCGGGGCCAGCTGATGCTTGCTGGCAAGCCCGGTGAAATGATCACGCAAACGTTTGATCCGGTCACGTATCGCCGGTTCGGGCATGCCCGGCAGCGCCGGCGGAATATCTCCGCTGTCTGCTTGCGCCAGCACCCGGAGCAGATCATCGGCAAAGCGGCGCAAGGCCGACGGATGCATCCCGAGCCCGGCCAGATCACTGCGCTGGCGGGCACCGCGGCCAGCCAGTGTCAGCAATTCCGCGTCCTTGATAATAAAACTGCGCGGGATATCCCGCTCACGCGCGCTGTCATCGCGCCAACTGGCCAGATGCCGCAGCCGCCGCCGGCCAGGACCATCCAGTGACGCCGCCCCCTTGACCTGACGCCAGAGGTCATCGGCCGGCATAACGCGCTGGCAATCCTGCACCAGCCGGCGACATTCCTCCTGCCACCAGGCCATGCGCCCCAGCGCTTCCAGGCGCTGGCAAAGCTCGTGGTACAGCCCCGGCAGATACTCGACATCATGGGCTGCATACTCGAGCTGTTCGTCGCTCAGCGGGCGTTTCAGCCAGTCGGTTCGGGTCGCGGTTTTCGGCAGGGATACGCCAAGCAGGGTTTCCACCAGTTTCTGATAGCTGCACTGCAGGTCGTGACCACAAAGCGCCGCAGCAATCTGGGTATCCTCAACCTCGGCGGGCGCCAGATTGCAGCCAATGCGCAGGGCCTCGAGATCCTCCGAACAGGCATGCATCACCAGCGGGCGCTGTTCCAGCAGTGCATGCATGGCCGGTGCGGTGGTGGCAAGTGGATCAATCAGATGACAGCCCTGGCCATCGTTGACCTGCAGCAGCGCCAGACGCGGCCAGTAGGTCCGCTCGCGCATGAATTCGGTATCGATAAACAGACGCCCGGCAGGCGCTTGCCGACCGCTCAGGGCATTCAGGGCCGAGTCATCGGCAATCCAGTGAAACAGGGACAAGGGCTCACCTACACAGGTCATTCAGGCCGGCATTATACGCATATCAGAGGCGCGCGTGCCGGCCTGATCCCCCTGACGACACCGACATTCTCTGCTAACCTTGCGCCCCTGTCGCAATCGCCCAAGGACACCCCCAATGACCGTCAAGCTCGTACTGGTCCGCCATGGCCAGAGCACCTGGAATCAGGAAAACCGTTTCACCGGCTGGAAAGACGTTGATCTGACCGAACAGGGTATCAGCGAAGCGCGCCGTGCCGGCGAGCTGCTGAAGGAAGCCGGGTTCGAGTTTGAGGTGGCCTATACCTCGGTACTGAAGCGTGCCATTCGCACGCTCTGGACCATTCTCGACAGCATGGACCAGATGTGGATCCCGGTGATCCGCAACTGGCGCCTGAACGAGCGTCACTACGGCGCGTTGCAGGGCCTGAACAAAACCGAAACAGCGCAGAAATATGGCGAAGAGCAGGTGCTGGTCTGGCGGCGCAGCTATGACATTCCGCCGCCGGCCATGGAAAAAACTGACGAGCGTTATGCCGGCAACCAGCGCGTTTACCGTGCCAACCTGAAGGACGAGGAAATTCCGCTGACCGAAAGCCTGAAAGAAACCGTGGCCCGCTTTGTGCCCTACTATCAGGCCGAAATCGAGCCACAGATCAAGGCCGGCAAACAGGTGCTTATTGTCGCCCATGGCAACAGCCTGCGGGCGCTGGTCAAGCATCTCGACAATATTTCCGAAGCAGACATTATCAAGCTCAATATCCCCACCGGCATTCCGCTGGTGTACGAGCTGGATGACAACCTGAAACCGATCCGCAGTTACTACCTTGGTGATGCCGAAGCAGCCGCCCGAGCTGCCGCTGCCGTGGCCAGCCAGGGCAAGGCCTGAACCACAGCAAGGCCGGCTCTGCCGGCCCCCGGAACTGACACTGACCGTGCTGGTCACAGAGACGACCGCTCAGGTCAACCCGGCCCTCGCCTCTCCGGGCCACTGACGGTATCCTCTACGCCACTGACGCCCTTGACGGCGCGGCTAAAGCCAGAATAACAACCGGGAATCTGACTATGAAAAAAGCACTCTTCGCCCTGCTCTCTGTTGCCCTGATGGTCTCGGCCACGGCACAGGCCAGCACCCCGATCAAACGCAAGATCTGTGTATTCGACATCATCGGCAACGTCGGCCCGGTAATGGGCGCGATGCGCGACTGGAGCACTGCTGCAATGGCCTGGGGCCTTGAGGCAGAGCTGATTCCTTTCACCAATGAAGCAATCGCCGCAGAAGATCTCAAGGCCGGCAAGTGTGATGCCGCCCTGATGACCGGTATTCGTGGCCGCGACTTCAATCAGTACGCCGGCACGCTGGACTCGATTGGTGGCATCCCCACCATCGAACACCTGCGCATCTTGCTCCAGGTACTGTCGCATCCGTCATCGGCCAGCAATATCAGTACCGGCAGCTACTCGATTATGGGCATTGCCCCGGCCGGCGCCGCCTACATTTTCGTGAATGATCGCAAGATCAACACACTGGCCAAGGCAGCGGGCAAAAAAGTTGCCGTGCTGGGATACGACAAAACCCAATCGATTCTGGTATCGCAGATCGGCGCCACACCAGTTGACTCGGACATCACCAACTTCTCCACCAAATTCAACAATGGTGTGGTTGATGTGATTGCGGCGCCGCTGGTGGCCTATGCACCGCTGGAACTCTACAAGGGCCTGTCGCCGGATGGCGGCATTATCAACTACCCGCTGGTGCAGATCAGCATGCAGCTGATTGCCCGTAGCGACCGTTTCCCGCAGGAAATGATGCAGACTTCACGGGAATATTTCTTCAACAATCTCGACAAGATTCTTGAAGGCCTGGCCAAGGAAGAAAAATCAGTTGATCCGAAATGGTGGGTCGAGATTCCGGACAAGGACAAGGCCGAATACGAGATTATGATGCAGCAGGCACGCATACAGCTGCGTGATCAGGACTTCTACAGCGCGGACATGCTCAGCCTGCAGCGTCGCATTCGCTGCAAGATCGATAACGCTCGTGCGGAATGTGTCAATCCGGTCGAATGATTGATCAGAAAAACAGAAAAGCCGGGCGATGCCCGGCTTTTCTGTTTGCGCGCAACTGAGCCTTACAAGCCCATCTGCTTGGCAATCACCTCGTTCATGATTTCGTAGGTGCCGCCGCCGATGGCCAGAATGCGGTTATCGCGGGCCAGCCGCTCCACCACGGTGCCGCGCATAAAACCGCTGCCGCCGAAAATCTGCACCGCATCGTAAGTCACCCGGTCAGACACGTTGGTGGCAAAGTTTTTCGCCATCGACACTTCCTTGATGCAGTTCTGTCCGGCCGCCATCTTTGCCGCCACCCGGTAGGTAAATTCACGACTGGCTTCGATCTCGGTGGCCATCTGCGCCAGCTTGTGACGGGTCACCTGGAACTGACCGATCTTGCGGCCAAATGCCTCTCGTTCCTTGACGTAACGCAGGCACTCTTCCAGAGCGATCTGCGAGGTCATATTGGCCATGACACAGAGCATCAGGCGCTCCGGCTGGAAGTTGGTCATGATGCAGAAGAAGCCACCGTTCTCCGGACCGATCAGATTGCTTGCCGGGACCCGGCAGTCCTCGAAGAACAACTCGGCGGTATCGCTGGCCCACCAGCCGGTTTTCTTCAGTGTCCGGCCGACAGTAAAGCCGGGCGTGCCCTTCTCGATCAGCAACAGACTGACACCACCGAAACCGGGCTCGCCGGTGCGCACGGCAACGGTGTAGTAATCGGCCCGCACACCGCTGGTGATAAAGGTTTTGCTGCCATTGACGATGTAGTGATCGCCGTCTTTTACCGCCCGGGTGCGCAGGTTGGCAACATCAGATCCGCCACCCGGCTCGGTGATCGCCAGACAGGCGATCTTGTCGCCGCTCAGCACCGAGGGCACAACCCGCGCTTTCAGCTCGGCGCTGCCCCACTTCACCACCGGCGGCAGACCGATATCGAGGGAGCCAAGGCTGGCCACCAGACCACCGGAGGTGGAGCGCATCAGCTCCTCGGAGCAGGCGATTTTCATGAACACGTCTTCGCCGGTGCCACCGAACTCTTCCGGATAGCCGATGCCACAAATACCGGCCTCAGCGGCCTTCTTGTAGAGCTCCCGGGGGAAGCTGCCGGCCTCCTCCCAGTCGTCAACATATGGCAGCACCTCGCGCTGGACAAAGCGGCGCACGGTGTCACGAAGCATGGTGTGGGTATCGTTGAAATAGTCGAGGCTGGCGCTCATCAGGGGCTCCCGGATTCAGATGCGAAGACCGTACCAAGCGCTTGCTTGGTTGGCAAGCTGCCGGGGCTACAAATGGCGTCGGGATTTCAGCGCCTGTGCCAGCGTGGCGCCATCGACGAATTCCAGATCGCCGCCCATCGGCACACCCTGCGCGATTCGGCTGACGCTGACGGAGGTGCCGCGAACCATATCGAGGATGTAGTGGGCAGTGGCTTCCCCCTCCACCGTGGTGCCGGTGGCTAGAATCAGCTCCTGCAAGTTACCCAGCTGACGTTCGAGCAGATTCAGGCCGATTTCCTCCGGGCCAATACCGTCGATCGGTGACAGATGTCCCATCAGCACGAAGTAGCGTCCGCGGTATTCGCCGGATTGCTCAATGGCCAACACATCCGCCGGTGATTCGACGATGCAGACCTGGCTCTGATCACGACGCTGGTCCGCGCAAACCGGGCACAGGTCGTCCTCGGCAAAGTTGCGGCAACAGGAGCAGTGGCGGACGCCCTGCATGGCCGCCTCCAGCGCCACAGCAAGGCGAGCACCACCTTCACGATTGCGCTCCAGCAGCCAGTAGGTCATGCGCTGGGCCGAGCGCGGCCCGACTCCGGGCAGCACGGTAAAGCTGTCAATCAGGCGCTGAACCAGCGGGCTGTGCTTCATCAGAACAACTTGAAGCCGGGCGGTAATGGCAGGCCCGCCGTCATGCCGGCCATCTTCTCCTGCTGCTCGCGTTCAACCCGGCGCACCGCATCGTTCACCGCAGCAGCCAGCAGGTCTTCCAGCATTTCCCTGTCTTCCTTCATCAGCGACGGGTCAATCTCGACCTTGCGCACATCATGCCGGCCATTCATGGTGACCTTGACCATGCCGGCACCGGACTCGCCGGTGACTTCCGCCTTGCTGATGTCGTCCTGCATTTTTTTCATTTTCTCCTGCATGGCCTGGGCCTGTTGCAGCAGATTGTTCATATCGAATTCCATGGTTCAGTCTTCCGGTTGAATGGAGTCAATATCAAGCTGACCGCCGAACTCCCGGGTGAGTGCCACCACAACCGGGTCCTGGCTGATCAGCTTGCGGGTTTTTTCCAGTTTTTCCTGACGGGCTGCGGCGATCTGCCGGACCGGGGTGTGATCGACGCCGTCCTGCCAGCTGGCTTGCAGACGCACCGCACTGCCGAGCCGCTCTGATACCACTGCGGCAAGCTGCTGCAAACGCTCCGGCGTCGCCAGCATCTGGTGGCCGGGCTCCAGCAAAAGTGTCCAGTTGAGCCCGTCACGCTCACCCAGCGCCGCGTGTTCGGCCAGATTACGCAACATGCCATCCAGCGGCAGGCTGGCCACCAGCTTCGCCCACCAGACCGCGGCATCTTCCAGCGCCGGCACTGCCCTCAGGGCTACCGGCTGAGGCGCAGGACGGGCCTGAGCCGGTACCGCCCGCAACTCGGGACGGCCCGGCTCAACCGACTTTTTTGCGCCGCCGCCACCTCCAGCGGGAACACCGTCAGGGCGGAACAGCACCATCCGCAGCAACACCATGTCCAGCCCGGCACGCGGGTCCGGCGCATCGGCCAGATCACGCCGGCCACGCAGGGCGATGTCGTAGCAAAGCTGCACCTGCTCGGCAGTAAAACGTGCGGCCAGAGCAGTGATACGCTCATCAACCTGACGCGCCGGCACCGCCTGGGCCACCGCCAGCGCATGCAGGCCGCTGATAATTTCATCGAGCAGTGCCAGCTCATCCGGCGACTGCTCGGCAACCTGATCCAGCGCCGAAAGCACGGTGTCGGCGCCCCCCGCCGCCAGCGACTCCAGGAGCGCCAGTACATGGGCACGATCAACACTGCCGAGCATGGACCGCACGGCGATTTCATTCAGTGGATTACCACTGAAAGCGATGGCCTGATCAGTCAGGCTGAGCGCATCGCGCATCGAGCCCCGGGCCGCCTGCCCGATCAGAGTCAGCGCCGGCATCTCGTAGCCGATCATTTCCCGCTCAAGCAATTCCTTCAGATGCAGGGCAATACGATCCGCCGGCAACGCCTTCAGATTGAACTGCAGACAACGGGACAGGATGGTGACCGGCAACTTTTGCGGATCGGTGGTAGCCAGCAAGAACTTCACATGCGGCGGCGGTTCTTCCAGCGTCTTCAGCAAGGCATTGAAGGAATGCGCTGACAGCATGTGCACTTCGTCAATCAGGTAAACCTTGTAACGGCCACGGGTCGGCGCGTACTGAACGTTGTCGAGCAGTTCGCGGGTGTCTTCGACCTTGGTGCGGCTCGCCGCGTCCACCTCGATCAGATCGACAAAGCGGCCCTCGCCGATTTCGACACAGGCGTCGCAGACCCCACAGGGCTGGGAACTGACCCCCTGCTCACAATTCAGGCAGCGGGACAGAATCCGGGCAATGGTGGTCTTGCCCACCCCGCGGGTACCGGTAAACAGATAGGCGTGGTGCAGACGGTCGTGATCAAGCGCATTGATCAACGCCCGCGACACATGCTCCTGGCCAACCAGTTCATGAAAGGTGCGCGGCCGGTATTTGCGCGCCAGAACCTGATAACTCATCACCGTTCCAAAGCCAGCATGAAAGGCCGTATCGTACCAGAATTCCGGCCCGCATCCGCCCCGTAAAAGGGGCTGTTTCCATGGAGGGTGAAGACGACCTCAAAGCCGGCACCATCCAGGTTTCTGTGGTGATGGTGGCCCGGCGGGACCATCGGAGCCATGGATGGCGGAGATGAGCTACAGGGACGTACTTGTGCGTGTCCCGCCGGGCCGCCATCACCGCAGAAACCGGCAAAGAATGCACCAAACGAGACACCAGAAATGGAGACAGCCCTGCCAGCCACACCCCGGCACACGACGTCACTGCTACCGTTGCTTCCTTCCGGACCTGGCGGGGTTCACAGCTGGTCATTGCGGGGGGACCGACAGGGCTGCCATTGAGCTCCCTTTCGGAGAGGGCGGCATTGTCGCGAAACGATGTCACCTTTGCAAGGGAACCGGTGCAAACCCGGACGCAATTAAAACGCCCGAACCAGCGCTTCCCAGTCCGACAACACCTGCTGACAAAACTGCTCTGCCGGCATCGGCCGACCGATCAGGTAACCCTGCGCTTCATCGCACCCGAGCGAATCAAGAATATCCAGCTGCGCGGCAGTTTCGACACCCTCCGCCAGCACCCTCATACCCAGATGTCCGGTCAGCTCGATAATGCTCGCCACCAGCACCCGCTGCTGCCGGTCAGCGACCAGATTATGCACAAACGACTGGTCAATCTTGATGGTATCCACCGGCAGCTGGCGCATATGTGACAACGATGAAAAACCGGTGCCGAAATCATCCAGCGACAACCCGTAACCACGGGCCCGCAAACGCCCGAGCACGCGCAAGGCATAGTCGGTATCCTGCATGGCCGAGCTTTCGGTAATCTCGAACTCCAGCTGCGCCGGCGCTAACCCGTAACGGGTGCGGACTTCCTCGATACGATCCACCAGCTGTTCATCAAACAACTGGCGCGCCGACAAATTGATCGACAGCACCAGAGAATCACGCAGATGACCCCAGCCGGCAAGATAACGACAGGCCTGCTCCAGCACCCAGTAGCCCAGACGCAGAATCTGCCCGGTTTCTTCTGCCACCGGAATAAATTGTGCCGGCGGAATGTTCTCGCCCTCCGGGGTGCGCCAGCGTAGCAGCACCTCCGCACCGGACAGATGCCGGCCATCCAGTTGCATGCGCGGCTGGAACACCAGTGACAGCTCGCTGTCCATGTCCATCCGCTTGAGACGACCGGCCAACTCGGCAATCCGGTTCGATTCCGCCAGCATCGAACGATGGAAAAAACTGAACCGGTTCTTGCCGCTGCGCTTGGCGTGATACATCGCCAGATCCGCCTCGCGCACCAGCGTTTCAACTTCGCCCACTTCCGCAGCAGTTGGTGCCAGACCGACACTGCAGGACAAGCCGAACTGAACCTGATCAAAGCTGACCGGGCTGCGCATCCGCTGCACCAGCTCTTCTGCCCAGTCACGCATGGCGGGATAATCCGCCATGCCGGGAATAAACAGCACGAACTCGTCGCCACTTTGGCGTGCCACTACCGCCTGTTCTCCAGCCATGCTGACCAGGCGCCGGGCAATCGCCACCAGTGCGGTGTCACCGGCCTTGTGCCCGAGCGTGTCATTGATCAGCTTGAAGTCGTCCAGATCAACAAATGCCAGCAACCCGCTTTGCCCGCCGCGAAGGCGCTTTGCAACCAGCTCTTCAAAACAACGCCGGTTCGGCAACCCGGTCAAGGCATCGTGTCGGGCCATGAACTGCAACTGCTCGCGCTGACGCTTGCGCTCGGAGACATCACGGATAATTGCCACCATCTGCTCGGCATCGCTGATGGCCATGGGCGACACCACCATCTCCAGCTCCAGTGCTGAACCATCGCCATGCCGGCCTACCACCTCTTCAGGCTGCCGGAAACGCTCACGAAAGCTATTCAGTGTGGCGGCCAACTGCCCGGCTTCAGGCCTGGCATTGTCAGGCATCAGCTCAGTCACCGACCTTCCCAGAATGGCCGAAGCAGGATGGCCAAAAATTTTCTCGGCGCCGCGATTGAAGCCGGTGATGGTGCCGTTCATATCACTAACCACAACGCCATCGGATATCTGATGCAGCAAAACGTCAGTCCATTCACGCAGCTCTATCACCCGTCGACGGCTACGCAGAACCCGCATAAGGGCGCGCTCCTGCCCCTCGCTGGCGAAGTCCGCCCGCAGGCGCTCGCTGCGATAAAGCGCCAGAATCAGACCGCCACTGATCAACAGATAAAACAACTGATAGGAAGCAAAATGCCAGACACTCCAGATGCTTTCCCGAGCCACCGGCTGTAGCAGCCAGAGCAGAGCCAGCGCAAAAAAGCCAAGCCCCGCCAGCATAAAACCGGCCGGTCGCTTCCGGTCACGAGCACGCCAGAAAAACCTCGCCAGCAGAATATAAGCAGAGGCCAGCAGGATGACACCGGGCAATTGCCGCGCAAGGACCGCTTCAGCCTGGGCAAGATAGCAGAACACCAACCAGGCCAGCGCCGGTAACGGTAGCCAGCGCAAAACACCCGGAATGCCGGCGCCAGTCAGCAGGCGAACACCCGTGAACAGCAAAAAGGCCCGCAACAGCAGTTCAAACTCGGTATAAAAAACCAGTACCTGACCAGCAGGAAAGAACAGCACCAGCAGATGGCCAACAGCATCAAGCGCCGCTGCCGCCGCGAACCAGAGATAACCCCGACCCGCGCCCCCCCGACCATAGCCGAAACAGACCAGAGCCAGCAGCAAAGCACTGACAACCAGCCCATAACGGATAACATCATGAAGCAGATCGGATGGGTACATCGGCGTCCTGATTTTTGTTATGGAGAGCATGATACAGGCTGAGCCCACCGGGAAGCGACCCATGCCGGTACCTCACCCTGACCGGATTCATCATCACCGGCAGGTGCCAGACACTCGCCGCTGCCCTACACTGATCTGACACTGTCTGCGGGGAGAGCATCATGATCAGAGTTGCCATCAACGGTTATGGCAGGATTGGCCGCTGTCTGGTTCGGGCGATCCACGAGCGCGGACTAGAAAAGCAGATTTGCGTAGTCGCAATCAATGACCTGACAGATTTCCCCGTTTTGGTGCACCTGACCCGCCATGACACCACCCACGGCCATTTTGCCGTTCCGGTGACACTGGATGGTGACAGCATGCAGATCGGCAGCTGGTCGATCCGGATGAGCAAGGAGAAGGATCCGGCCAGGCTGCCGTGGCAAAGCTCTGATGTTGATATCGCACTGGAGTGTTCAGGCAAGTTCAAAACCCGCAGCGCACTGAGCGCACATCTGGATGCAGGTGCACGCCGCGTGCTGGCCAGTTTCCCGGTGGCGGATGCCGACCGCACGGTGGTCTACGGGGTTAATCACCAGACACTCAAAGACAGTGATCTGGTGGTGTCCAATGCCAGCTGCACCACCAACTGCCTGGCGCCGCTGGTCAAGGTGCTTGATGACGCCTTCGGTTTCGAACAGGGGCAGATGACCACTATCCATGCCTATACCAATGACCAGAACCTGATCGACAAGGCACATAACGATTTTTATCGCGCCCGCTCTGCGACCATGTCGATGATTCCGACCAAAACCGGCGCCGCTCAGGCTGTTGGTCTTGTTTTGCCACATCTGAAAGGACGTCTGGACGGCATGGCAATCCGGGTGCCCACCCTCAATGTTTCCATGGTTGACCTGCATTGCCTGCTGGCCAAAGAAGTCTCGGCCGAGCAGATAAATACCGCCCTGCGCGATGCCGCAGCGGGATCATTGCAAGGCATTCTGGGGGTGAATGAGGAGCCGCTGGTGTCCTGGGATTTCAACCACAATCCGTTGTCGAGCATCGTTGACCTGGCCCAGACCAGAGTCATGGGGCGGCAGGTCAAGGTGATGAGCTGGTATGACAATGAATGGGGTTTTACCAATCGGATGATCGACGTCATCAGTGAGATGGGGCAGCGGGTGGGCGCAGACCCGGGTCAGAAAAACGGACTGTAGTGGTCCTCCTGACCTGCCTCCCTGGCCTCCTGATGTCGGGTCTGCATGACCTTTTCAATGCTGTGCACCTGACGGGTATCGTCGGCGTCAACCATCACCAGATAGTTGCCGTCCTGCTCGACCCCCTGCAGGTATGGCTCAATATGATGATTACGCGTTGAGATGCCACGGATGCCCCCCAGCCAGGCACCGAAGCAGGTGCCAAAGGCGGTGGCCGCAATAATGACGCCACTGCTGAGATCAACTCCCCACGGATCGCTTACCGCCAGCACAAAGCCACCGAACAGGCCAAAGATCATCCCGTACATGGCGCCGAGGAAACCGCAATGGAGGATGTCTGTTTCCTCCCACAGCGTGGTGGTGTGGACATGGGCCTGCTCCAGAACGCCGGCATTCTGGCCGAGCACGTGAATCCTGTTTTCACCGATGCCCGCTTCTTTCAGATCGCGGCTGATGCCGAGCACGCTGGATAACGAACGGGTCATGTAATAGAAGCGCTTCATGGCAATGTTCCCCTTACCAGTTGTCCTGTTCCTGATTTTGCGCCTGCCATGCGTGAAGGGGGTATGGGCTGGAGAGACCCATTGGCTATATGAGGGGGCAGCTGATAGCGGAGGGTTATTTAGGACCCGTAGGAGCGGTCGATCGACCGCGATACGCCCGGAGAAATCGCGGCCGATCGGCCGCTCCTACAACTGAACTCCCCGTCCCTTCCCGGAAGGATTGATTCGGCGTCCTGCGCCGCTTGCGCGGCTGGTCGAACCTGAGGAGCTTCTCGAAATACCTTCCGGGTGCGCCATTAAACAAAAAGGGCCCCATACGGGACCCTTTTTGTTTAATGGCGCACCCGGAAGGATTCGAACCTCCGACCCCCAAGTTCGTAGCCTGGTGCTCTATCCAGCTGAGCTACGGGTGCGTGTCTGTGCCCGGTGGCCGGTGCGGCCATCGCGGGAGGCGCGCATTATTTCCAAAGGGGGGCACTGAGTCAAGCCGGAGGCGCTGAAAAATCAGGCAATCAGTCCGCGCTAGCCGTCTGTTTCTGCAAAAAGCTCTCGAGAACGGAGGGTTCGAATCATTAACTCTCTCACCGCCAGATACGAAAAAGCCCCGCATTGCGGGGCTTTTTCGTATCTGGCGGTGAGAGAGGGATTCGAACCCTCGATACGGTATTAACGTATACTCCCTTAGCAGGGGAGCGCCTTCAGCCACTCGGCCATCTCACCAAATAAAAGCGGCAGCCTGAGCTGCCGCCGGCATAATACCATCTGGAAAAAAAATTCCCAGCCTTGATATCAGCCCGGTTCTCCGTCTGCTGCTTTTTCGTTCTGAATGCGAAGATAAATTTCTTCGCGGTGCACAGCCACTTCCTTCGGTGCATTGACGCCCAGGCGTACCTGGTTGCCTTTGACACCCAGTACAGTCACGGTGACTTCGTCACCGACCATCAGAGTTTCGCCTACACGGCGGGTCAGAATCAGCATGGTTGGTCCCTCCGGGGTCCTTAAGGTCAAACGAGCGCATTCCCCGCATGCAAGGCCCGGCTCTCCGTGAATCCATGGTACGGGACAGCTGCCCGTCCCTGCGTGGGGGGACGGACATTATGACAGAACTTGTTCGTAGTGTCTGCCAGCGGTCAGCCCGGCGGCTTGTCCAGTTCGAAGGCTGCGTGCAGGGCACGCACCGCCAGCTCCAGATATTTTTCGGCAATCACCACGGAAATCTTGATTTCCGAGGTCGAGATCATCTCGATGTTGACACCTTCCGACGCCAGTGACTGGAACATCCGACTGGCGACACCGGCGTGGGAGCGCATGCCGACCCCGACCAGAGAGACCTTGGCAATCTTGTCATCGGCCAGCACATCACGGGCACCCAGCTCTTTGGCAACCTGCTCGAGAATCTTCTTTGCCTTGGCCATTTCGTTGCGGTGAACGGTGAAGGTGAAGTCCGTGGCACCGTCGGCGCCGACGTTCTGGACGATCATGTCTACTTCAATGTTGGCATCACCGATCGGGCCGAGGATCTTGTAGGCGATACCCGGGGTGTCCGGCACGCCTCGCAGGGTCAGCTTGGCTTCGTCACGGGTAAAGGCAATTCCGGAAATAACCGGCTTTTCCATATCAACCTCTTCATCGACGGAGATCAGGGTCCCGGGACCCTCCTGAAAACTGTGCAGAACCCGCAGCGGCACATTGTACTTGCCGGCGAATTCCACCGAACGGATTTGCAGGACTTTTGAGCCCTGGCTGGCCATCTCCAGCATTTCCTCAAAGGTAATATGGTCGAGACGGCGAGCACTATCCACGACCCGCGGGTCGGTGGTGTAAACGCCATCCACATCGGTGTAGATCTGGCACTCATCGGCCTTCAGGGCCGCCGCCAGCGCCACCGCTGTGGTATCCGAACCACCGCGGCCCAAGGTGGTGATATTGCCGTCCGGGTCGACCCCCTGGAAACCGGCCACCACAACGACACGGCCGGCGCTCAGGGCGGCACGCACGATCTGCTCATCGATATGCTCGATGCGCGCTTTCATAAACGCGCTGTCGGTACGGATCGGTACCTGGCCACCGGTAAAGCTGCGGGCATCGACACCGAGCTTGTGCAGGGCCATCGACAACAGCGCGATGGTGACCTGTTCGCCGGTAGAAACCAGCACATCCATCTCGCGGGGTGTCGGCTCATCATGAATCTGCCTGGCCATCCCGATCAATCGGTTGGTCTCGCCGCTCATGGCGGACACCACCACCACGATCTGATGACCTTCAGACAGGAAGCGGCCGATTTTTTCTGCCACTGCCTGAATGCGTTCGACGGTTCCCACCGAGGTGCCGCCGTATTTCTGCACTATCAGGGCCATAGGGTTCCACTTGGGTCAGAGTTGATGCGGGCTGAGGATCCCGCAAAAAAGCGGCGCCACTGTACCATCAGTCGCACCGCCTTGCATGTGGGGCCGGTGGTCAGCTTTTGCTGCGAATCCAGTCCGGCACGCCTTCCAGGGCCGCCGGCAGGGCGGCCAGATCAGTGCCGCCGCCCTGGGCCATATCCGCCCGGCCGCCGCCCTTGCCGCCCAATTGTTCCGACACCTGCCGGACCAGTTCACCAGCATTGAACCGCTCGGCCAGGTCTTTGGTAACGCCGGCGACAACACTGATTTTGTCGCCTTCCACCGCCGCCAGCAGGATCACTGCCGAGCCGAGCTTGTCCTTGAGCTTGTCCATGGCAGTGCGCAGGGTTTTACTGTCGGCGCCATCAAGCTGAGCCGCCAGCACCTTGACGCCATTGATGTCCTGCACCTGAGTGCTGAGGTCATTGCCGGTGCCGGAAGCCAGTTTCTGCTTCAGGCGTTCAATTTCTTTCTCCAGCTCGCGACTGCGGCTGACCAGTTGCTCAAGCCGCTGCGGCAGTTGATCCGCAGACGCCTTCAGCACAGCAGCGCTGTCGCTGACCAGTTGCGACAGACGCTGCACTTCTGCCAGTGCGCGCTCACCCGCCACCGCTTCGATGCGACGCACTCCGGCGCTGCTGGCCCCTTCGGAAACAATCCGGAACAGGCCGATATCGCCAGTACGGGCAACGTGCGTGCCGCCACAGAGCTCCTTGGAAAAACCATCCGCGCCCATGGTCAGAACGCGCACCTGGTCATCGTATTTTTCCCCGAACAAGGCCATGGCGCCGGCCTTGCGGGCAGAGTCGATATCCATCAGCTCGGTGCTGACCGGCACATTGGCAAGGATCTGGCGATTGACGATCGCTTCAATTTCGGCAATCTGCTGCGGCTTGACCGCTTCGCCGTGGGAAAAATCAAAACGCAGATACTCGGCGTTGACCAGCGAGCCTTTCTGGCTGACATGCTCGCCAAGCACCTTGCGCAATGCGGCATGCATCAGGTGCGTTGCCGAGTGGTTGCGCATGATCGCAAGGCGGCGCTGTTCGTCGACATGTGCAGCAAGACGATCGCCGACTTTCAGGCTGCCCTGTTCAAGTACGCCGATATGCAGATGCGCCTGCTGACGCTTGCGAGTATCGGCGACAACAAAACGGGTGCCGTCATTGGTGAGCACACCGGTATCGCCAACCTGGCCACCGGATTCGGCATAGAACGGTGTGTTCGACAGCACCACCATGCCGTCTTCGCCGGCGCTCAGCGCCTGCACCGCCTCACCGTTACGGTACAGCGCCACCACTTCCGACATATCGGCAAGACGCTCGTAGCCGGAGAAATCGCTGACTGCGTCAACCTGAAGACGGTCGTTGTAGTTGTTGGCAAAGGC